>NZ_JBNHHB010000308.1:0-4809 GCF_059091905.1 Arthrobacter sp. Dra40 | reverse complement strand
GAGAGGGTACCGGCTGCCGCAGCCGCCGACTGGGTGCGTACGTCGAACTCCGAAATGTACTGCTCGGCGTTCCGGGCGATCACGTCCGGCTTCATCGCCAGGCCGCGGGCAAAGGGCGGCTGGTCGTAGCGGTTGAGAATGAGGTTTTCGGCCACCGAGAAGGTGCCCACCAGGCCCTCGACGCTGCGGTCCTCCGGCACGAACCCGACACCGGCTTCGATGATGTCCTTGACCCTGCGTCCCACCAGCTCCTGGCCTTCAAGTTTGATGGAGCCGGACACATGGTCCTGCAGGCCCAAAATTGCCTCAGTCAGTTCCGTCTGGCCGTTGCCTTGGACACCTGCCACGGCAAGGATCTCACCGCGGGCGATGCCGAAGCTGATGCCGTCAACGACCCGCTGGCCGGTGGCCGAACGTACCGTGAGGTTGTCCACCGTGAACGTTTCCTCGCCCGGCCGGGCCGGTTCCTTGTTCAGGGTCAGGCTCACGGCGCGGCCCACCATCATCTCGGCCAACTCGGTGGTGGACGCCGACGGCGGTGCGTCGCCGACGACCTTGCCGCGGCGGATGACCGTGATGATGTCGGACACTGCCTTGACCTCGCGCAGCTTGTGCGAAATGAAGACAATCGCCTTGCCGTCGGCCTTGAGCTGGCCCATGATGCCCAGCAGTTCATCGGTTTCCTTGGGCGTGAGGACAGCGGTCGGCTCGTCCAGGATCAGCACTTCGGCGTCACGTACCAAGGCCTTGATGATTTCAACGCGCTGCTGCACGCCGACCGGCAGGTCCTCGACGACGGCGTCGGGGTCCACCTCGAAGCCGTACTGGTCGGAGATCTCCCTGATCCGGGCTCGTGTGTCGTCCAGATTGAGTTGGCCGCCCGCTTTGGTCGCTTCGTTGCCCAGCGCCACGTTTTCCGCCACGGTGAACACGGGGACCAGCATGAAGTGCTGGTGCACCATGCCGATTCCGGCGGCCATGGCGTCACCGGGTCCGTTAAACGTCACCGGTTTGTCGTCTACCAGGATCTGGCCTTCGCTCGGCTCATAGAGGCCGTAGAGGACGTTCATGAGCGTGGATTTCCCGGCGCCGTTCTCGCCGAGCAGGCTGTGCACCTGTCCCGGCTGGACCACAAGGTCAATGTGATCGTTGGCGACCAGGGAGCCGAATCGCTTGGTGATTCCCTTGAGCTCGAGTTTCAAACCAAATCCGCCTGTTCTTGTCCGTAGGTACAACCGCCCGGTTCAGCAGTGCGGCCCCGGACGGTGTTGCCTGCCCGAACGCTGTGCCTAGCCTAAACCGCTTCGGCCGGTGGCAGCGCAAACCGCCGCCCTCGGCGCCGGTGTCCGGCACGGAGAGCGGCGGTCCACAGCGACCTTACTGCTGCGGGCTGGCCTTGGATTCGACCTTGATCTCGCCGGAGATGATCGACTCCTTGATGGTCTTCAGTTCCGCCTTGGTGTCATCGGAGACCGCAGCGTCCAGGTCGTGGAACGGAGCCAGTGCCACGCCGCCGTTCTCCAACGTTCCGACGTACGGGGTGCTGTCGAACTTGCCCTCGGTGTCGGTCTTGACGACTTCCTCGACGGCGTTGCCCATCAGCTTCATCACGGAGGTGAGGATGAATTCCTCCGCCTTGCCAGCGGTCTCGTAACCGTCGGAGTCGACCCAGACAACCTTGGCATCCTTGCCGTCGGCGTTGGCTTCGAGCACGGCGTCAAGGGTGCCCAGCCCCACCGGTCCCGCCACCGGCATGATGATGTCGGCGCCTTCGTTGATGAAGTTCAGGGTGTTGGTCTTGCCCTTGCCCTGGTCCTCAAAGTTGCCCACGAAGGTGCCGTTCTGGGCCTTCTTGTTCCAGCCCAGCAGTTCGACGTTGGCGTCCTTCTGCTTGTTGTAGTAGTCAACGCCGTCGGCAAAGCCGTCCATGAAGATGGTGACGGTAGGGATGTTCATGCCGCCGTAGGTTGCCACCTTGCCGGTCTCGCTGGTCGCGGCTGCAGCGTAGCCGGCCAGGAAGGCGGCCTGCGCGGTGTCGTAGATGATCGGCTTGACGTTTTTCGTGAACTCCGGATCGCTGTAGTCGACGATCGCGAAATGGGTTTCTGGGTTGTCTTTGGCTGCTTCCTTGGTGACGTCTCCGAGCAGGAAGCCGACCGTGAGAATCATGTTGCAGTCGGCCTGCACCATGGCATCCACGTTGGGACCAAAGTCGGTTTCGGCCTGGGATTCGGCCTCGCGGATTTTGATGCCCAGGTCTTTCTTGGCCATCTGCAGGCCTTCGTAGCTCGACTGGTTGAACGAACGGTCATCGAATCCGCCGGAGTCGGAGACGATGCAGCCCAGGTAGTCGGCGCTGCCCGCTGCCGGGCTGCCGCTGCCGCCCTGTTCGGCCGGCGGGGCGCCGCAGCCGGACAGAACCAGTGCGGATGCCCCGAGCGCCGCTGCGGAGAGGGCGGAGCCGCGCTTGATCTTGCGCAGTGAAGTCTTCAATGTTCCTCCATAAAAGAATGTCTGCCCCGGCACAGTTCAATGGTCGCTTCACAAGAAGTGCGGCGTTGACATGTACTCCGCGTGGCACAGCACCTGTCCTGCAGGTGCACAGTTGATGGACCCACAGTAGTGGGCACCCGCCCCACTTGCGACGCAACCCACCACGAGGGCGCGGATTGTTGAAAAGTTGTTACTTTTGGGTAGCCCCTGCTGCCGTGTCCCGGTGACGCCGTGCGGCCAGGACTGCCGCCTTGGCCATAACGCGCACGCCCACGCCGATGGCGTGCTCGTCCGGAACATAGTCGCCGCGGTGCAGGTCGAAGGTTTCGCCACCTGGTGTCCGGGTGCCCAGCCTCATCATGGCGCCGGGCACTTCCTGGGTCATCCAGGCAAAGTCCTCGCCGCCCATCGACTGCGGGGTCAAGGTCACCGCGTCCTCCCCCAGTTCGCTGCGGGCCGCGGCTTCAATCAGCGTGGTCTCCCGTTCAGTGTTGATGACCGGAGGCACGCCCCGGATGTGTTCGAGCTTGACGTCCACGCCGAACGGTGCGGCCACCTGGTTCACCACCTCATCCACCAGCTCCCCGGCCGCCTGCCATGCTTCGCCATCCAGGCAGCGCATGGTGCCGGCCATATAGCCCAGGGCGGGGATGGCGTTCGGGGCAGCCCCGGCCTGGATCTGGCCCCACACCAGCGAGACTGCACTGCGGACATCGATCCGCCGGTTGATGACGGCGGGAACGCTCACCGCAATCTCGGCCAACGCGAACACCAGGTCCTCCGTGAGGTGCGGACGCGATGTGTGTCCGCCACGCCCGCGCAGTTCAATCCTGATGGTGTCCGAGGCGGAGGTGATGGCCCCGATCCGGGTGCCGACCAATCCGACGTCGATCCTCGGGTCGCAGTGCAGAGCCAGGATCCGCGGCAGTCCTTCCAGAACTCCCTGTTCGATGACGGCCAGCGCGCCGCCGGGCATGGTCTCCTCTGCCGGCTGGAAGATGATCCGCACACGCGCGGAGAGCTCGCCTTCCTCGTCCAGTTTGCGCAGCAACAGCGCGACGCCGAGCATCACCGTGGTGTGGATGTCATGTCCGCAGGCATGGCTGATGCCCCTGTTGACCGAGGCGTACTCCAGTCCCGTTTCTTCCAGGATCGGCAGGGCGTCGATGTCCGCCCGCAGGCCGATGGCCAGCGGGCCTTCGCCGATGTCCACGAACAGCCCGGTGCCGTCAAGGAGTTGCGGTTCCAGCCCTGCAGCCGTCAGCCGCGCAGCCAGCTTTTGAGTGGTCTGGACTTCCTTGTGCGACAGTTCGGGATGCTGGTGCAGGTCACGCCGGAACCGCTGGAGTTCGTCGAGCAGCGGCGCCGCCCAGACGCCGATATTGAGATTGGCCAGCGGAGTTTCTGAAATCTTCTGCACACAAGCACTCTAGCGACTTGCAGGCCGGCCCACTGCCGGCGGCGCAGGCCCGGGACGCGCCGGCAGGACTTTCCCCGCCGGGCCGCTGCCGCCGGACTCCTACAAGACGTCGGTGTCGCCGCTGGCTTTAAGGTGTTCGACGGCTGATTTGACCTTCTGCGCGTGTTCCTTGGTGGTGACCAGCAGAGCGTCCGGGGTATCGACCACCACGACGTCGTCGATGCCGATCAGCGCGATCACGCGTTTGGTATCGGAGACCACGACGCCGGTGGCGGATTCGGCGAAAACCCTCGCCCCGTCGCCGAGCACCGTCAGTCCGGCGGTCTCACTGGCGGTGTTCAGCCGCCCGATGGCGGCGAAATCGCCCACATCGTCCCAGGAGAAAGAGCCCGGGATCATGGCCACGTCGCCGGAAGCGGCCGCGGGTTCGGCCACTGCGTAGTCGATCGCGGTCTTGGGCAGGTTCGGCCAGATCCGGCGCATCACCGCGCCGCGGGCCGGCGTGTCCCAGGCCTCGGCGATCTCTGCCAGTCCGGCAAAGAGTTCGGGCTCGTTGGTTTCCAGGTGCTTGAGCAGCAGGTCCACCGGGGCCACGAACATGCCGGCATTCCAGGAATATTCACCGGTTTCCAGGTAGCTGCGGGCCACCTGCTCGTCGGGTTTTTCCACGAACTCGGCCACGGCCCGCGCGGTCGGCGCGCCGGGGACGTTCAGTGCCCCGGCGGAGCGGATGTAACCAAACCCGGTGGCCGGATGCGTCGGCGTGATCCCGATGGTGACGATGTAGCCCTCGGCCGCAGTGTGCACGGCCTCGCGCACCGCCTGCTGGAACTCCTCCACCGGGGTGATCACCTGGTCCGCCGCAAAGGAACCCATAATGATCTGCGGATCGCGCC
>NZ_JBNHHB010000307.1:0-4910 GCF_059091905.1 Arthrobacter sp. Dra40 | reverse complement strand
GGCCCTTCCGTACGGAAGGGCCGCCCTGCGGCATTTCACCTAGGCCGGTACCCCTGGCTTGGGCCGGAAACCAGTATCAGGGGAGATTCAGGGGCGACCCGCATAGCGCTCGGCCGACCCGCATAGCGCTCGGCCGCATCTGTGGCCAGAATGGTGGAATGAAGGCACTTTTGAACATCATCTGGCTGCTATTCGGCGGCATCTGGCTGGCCTTGGGCTATTTTCTGGCCGGCGTTGTCTGCTGCCTGCTGATCGTGACGATCCCGTTTGGCATCGCATCCTTCCGGATTGCCGGCTACGCCCTCTGGCCGTTCGGGCGGATGGTGGTGGACCGAGGCGGTCGTACCTACTTCATGTCCACGGTGGGGAACATCATCTGGTTGCTGGTTGCCGGTATTTGGATCGCGATCGGGCATGTCCTGACAGCTGTAGCGCAAGCGGTCACCATCATCGGGATTCCGCTGGCGATCGCCAACCTCAAAATGATTCCGGTCTCCTTGACTCCGCTGGGCAAAGAGATCGTGCCCACCGCCGGTCCGGGCCGCAACTACGTCCCCATCTACCAGCCGCGCCCGGTTGCATGGCATTGAGCTGCGCCAGGACGCTAACCTGAGCACTCGGTCCGGGCCCTGGCTCCTGCTCACTGCAGGCGCCGTGCGCCTACTCGATCTGCAGGCGGCGGCTGTCGCTGAGCCCCGGGTTGCGCCGGGCTGATGCCGGCACCACGAAGCGCCGTCCGGTGACCACCGTGGGCACAATGCGGACGAAATTGTTCTTGTCGCCGGACTGCCACGGGAACAGCGGGAGCATGGCCGATTCCACGACATCCTCGATGCTGTTCATCCGTTGGGCGGAGCCGCGCGCCACAGCGCTCCACGCGACGCTGGTGTCCTGATCGAACCCGTCCACCTCCAGAACCACTTCACCTGCAAGCGCTGCGTCGAGTTTGGTTCCCGGGGCGGAACTGAACACGAGGCTTCCATGGTCCACCACGTAGTTGACGGGGAAGATCTCCGGGTGGGACTCGACGATGACTCCGAGCCGGCCAAAGTCAGCGCCGCGGAACAATCGCCAGCAATCGTCCGCGGGCAGCTGGGCTATCGATGAAGGCAGCTCGTTCGAGGTGCTCATGGCATCAGTGTAAAGGTCTCCGCAAGGCGGCGACAGGGGCCGGTGCCGTTGCCGGGACGTTGTTCCGGGGCGCACAGCCGGCACGGAAATCCACCTCAGGATGTGGTGCAATGCGCCACGTAATGTGCTGGAATTACCCCACGGGCCGGACGCGCTGAAGGGGACGGCCAAGCGCACCCAGCTGTCTTTGGGGGAGGGCAGTGCCTGTGCCTATCAGGAGGAGGCTCTGCCATGTCCGAACTATCTCCGGACCTATCGGGCGAGTGGAGGTTCGACCCGGCGCACACCAGGATCGGATTTTCCACCCGGCATGCCATGGTGACCAAAGTCCGAGGCGCGTTCAACGACGTGGAGGGCGTCATCCAAGCCGACGTGGACAACCCGGCTAATTCGTCGGTCACCGTCACTATCCAAGTTGCCAGCATCGATACCCGCAGCCCGCAGCGCGACGAGCACCTGCGGACCAACGACTTCTTCGATGCGCCGAACTACCCGGAGATCACATTCGTCAGTACCCGGATTGATCAGGTGGAGGCTGGAAACTTCATAGTCAACGGGGACCTGACCATCCGCGGCATCACCAAGCAGGTGGCCGTTCCGATCGACTTCATCGGGGTGGAACGGGACCCGGGCGGGCAGCTCCGGGCAGGGTTTGAGGGCTCCCGGCGCATCGACCGGCAGGAGTTCGGCGTCAAATGGAACACCGCACTGGATTCCGGCGGCATGTTGGTCTCTGATCGCGTGATGCTGGAATTCGAGGTCTCCGCCGTCAAGGTCGAGGGTTCCGCCGCCCGGTAAGAAACCTGCTGTGCGCCGTCAGTCACCTGCAGGAAAGACGGAGACCAGCGCCGCGAAGCCTCGTCCGCTGACCTGGGCGGATTCTGACCCCACTACCGTGTCGCAGGGGCTGAGTTCGTGCGGGGTGGCGTCGGCGGACGCCTGTGCCTGGCCTTGCAGCAGCACCAAAAACTGTCCCTCGGACAGCACCAGCGGCTGCTTTTTGGACAGTTCGACGATGAGTAGTCCGGCGCCCCACGCTCCGCGGCGGGTCATGACATTCAGCGCCCGGCAGGGCCCGGTCGGCAGGCTGCAGTCAGTGCGGCTCCCGCCGTCGAAGCGGAACGGCCGGTAGCGTTCCATCCGGTGCTGGCTGCCGTCCACGGCCAGGAAGGCGACGTCGCCGTCCACGATGGTGAAGATCCGGTCTTGGCCGGGAAATTCGGAGAAGCTGCCGTCCGATGTGATGTCCGCCAGGCTCAGCCGCCAGTCGACCTGACCGTCGCCTCCGGCTTCCCCTGCCGCTATCTGTCGGGTTAAGCCGCCGCCGTTCCGCCACCGCTGTTCCTTCAGCGAGGCTGCGCGGATGATTTCCATGCGACTCCTTGTCCGGATGTTAAAGCTGCCGGTCCCAGTTCAACACATACGCGTCCTGGTAACCGTCGGCACCGCTGACGGCCGCTGCCGCATTTCGTTCGAAGCCCAGGGATGTGACGATGCGGATGGCTGCGCTGTTGTCCGGATGGTTCAGCGCGAGGACCGGCGGCAGTTCCAGGAATTCATTGACATGGGCGACGACGGCGCTGACTGCCTCGCGTCCGTAGCCGCGGTGCCATATGGCGGGATTCAAGCGGTAGTAGAGATTGAGTACGGGGCGGCGGGACAACGCCACATGCTTGACACCCGCAAAGCCAATAGCCTCTTCGCGGCCGGGCAGGCGCACCGCAAAGTAGCCCACTCCGTGGTCCTCCCACTGGGCTTCCCAGCGCTGATAAAGGCCCTCTGCCTCTTCATTCCAAATCAGGGCGTCGGAGGGATTGAAGCGCGTGGTGCGGCGGTCGGAGAGGATGCGGAACATCGCATCGATGTCACCCGGCGTCGGTTGGTTCAGCAGGAGTCGGGCCGTCTCCAGCATGGTCTCTGCCACGTTCCAGCCTCCCGTCTGCTTCGTGCGTGTTCCGGATCCAGACTATGCGTCCGGAGGGGTTACGGGCAGGGCAGCCACGCGACAGGATGGTGGTGGGCAAGTACCCTCCGGGCCCTGTGGATAACTTTACTTCCAAAGTTGAGTGGAGTAGACTCAACTTAGGACATTGACCAGCGCTGATGCGGCTGGCGAGAGCAATGCCGGAGCGAACGGAGACATGTGTTGGACGCTAAATTCACCACCAAGAGCCAGGAAGCGCTGTCAGCGGCGGCCATGAACGCCTCGACGGCGGGCAATCCGCAAATCGAGCCAGCCCACCTGCTCAAGGCCCTGATGGGCCAACGCGACGGCGTTGCCGTGGCCGTGCTGAAGTCCGCCGGGGCCGACCCGGACTCGGTGAGTGTCCAGGCGAGCACGGCAATCAAGGCCCTGCCGTCGTCATCGGGTTCCTCCGTGGCGCAGGCGCAGTACTCCCGGGGCCTTCTCCAGGCGGTGCAGGCCGCCCAGCAGGAGGCGGAGAAGCTCGGGGATTCCTTTGTGTCCACCGAGCATCTGCTGCTGGGCCTCGCGGCGGACAGCGCCGCCGTCGGGAAGATCCTGCGCGACGCCGGTGCGTCCCACGAAGCACTGCTCGCTGCGCTGCCGGGCGTGCGCGGAGACCGGAAGGTCACCAGCGCCGATCCGGAGAACACGTTCCAGGCGCTGGAGAAGTTCGGCACCGACCTGACCGCGATCGCGCGTTCCGGGAAGCTGGATCCGGTGATCGGCCGGGACGCGGAGATCCGCCGCGTGGTCCAGGTGCTTTCGCGCCGGACCAAGAACAACCCCGTGCTGATCGGAGAACCCGGGGTCGGGAAGACCGCCGTGGTGGAGGGACTGGCACAACGGATGGTTGCCGGCGACGTGCCCGAATCGCTGCGCGGCAAGACGCTGATGTCGCTGGACCTCGCGGCCATGGTGGCCGGGGCCAAGTACCGGGGCGAGTTTGAGGAACGGCTGAAGGCCGTGCTGGAGGAGATCAAGAACTCGGACGGACAGATCGTCACCTTCATCGACGAGTTGCACACCGTCGTCGGTGCGGGCGCCTCCGAAGGTTCGATGGATGCCGGCAACATGCTCAAGCCGATGCTGGCCCGCGGCGAGCTGCGGCTGATCGGGGCCACCACGCTGGATGAATACCGCGAGAACATCGAGAAGGACCCGGCCCTGGAACGCCGCTTCCAGCAGGTCTACGTGGGGGAGCCGAGCGTCGAGGACACCATCGGCATCCTGCGCGGGCTGAAGCAGCGCTACGAGGGGCACCACAAGGTGTCGATCGGAGACTCCGCCCTGGTGGCCGCCGCGACGCTGTCCAACCGCTACATCTCGGGCCGGCAATTGCCGGACAAGGCCATCGATCTGGTGGACGAGGCTGCTTCCCGGCTGCGGATGGAGATCGACTCGGCGCCGGAGGAGATCGACCAGCTGCGCCGCGCCGTCGACCGCCTCACCATGGAAGAACTGGCGCTGGCCAAAGAAACGGACGCCGCCTCCCGGGAGCGGCTGGAAGCGCTGCGTGCCGACATGGCGGACAAGAAGGAGGAGCTGGCTGCCCTCAATTTGCGCTGGGAAGCGGAGAAGGCCGGGCTGAACCGGGTGGGCGACCTGAAGGCCAAGCTGGACGAGCTGCGCTCGCAGGCCGACAAGTCCCAGCGCGAGGGCGACCTGGCCGAAGCCTCCCGCATCCTGTACGGGGAGATCCCGACGCTGGAGAAGGATCTGGCCCAGGCGCAGGCGGCCGAGGAGCAGGGCGGCGCCGGCCGGGACCAGATGGTCTCCGAGGAGGTGACCGCCGACGACATTGCCGAGGTCATCT
>NZ_JBNHHB010000306.1:0-4924 GCF_059091905.1 Arthrobacter sp. Dra40 | reverse complement strand
GCTTGGCTCCGCCCCTCCTCCAGTGTGTGGCTTACTTCAGGACGTCCGCCGGGTCGACCTTCTCGATGGAGGACTGGGGGACGGTGACGTAGCGGCCATTGTTGCCGCCGATCTTGGCCAGCGAAACGGTAGCCGGGTACACAGCGTCCTCAACGGTGGCCCCGTTGGCGTGCAGCTCCTCCTCCTTTGGTGCTAACGGATGCGGCCGACTCGCCATCCGACGTCGAACGCGTGATCCGCGCGGACGTTCGCGCCGAGGTCGTCGCGCGGTGGCTGCGGGCAACCGCCGACCTGTTGGAGAGTTAGCGTGCTGGTGGCACCAATGTTGCCAGGCAATTCGGCGTTGCGCGTCATCGACGCTGGACCGTCATCGACGAGCGAGGCAGTACGCCCGCCACCACAATTAGTGCGTCCCAATCCTGACTAACTGTTCCGTAAGGAAACTACGGGGCCGCCGTCGGGGAATCCTCGAGACGTTTGTCCCAGCCTTGTCGACCGTGGAGGAAGCCGCTTGCAGGGATTGAGACGCGATCTTCAGGGGGCACGCGGTGCATCCACCGGCGCGAATGCGATTGCGGACCTGCATATGCTGCGAGTGGGCACGCTTGCAGGTCCACCAATGTCTCTTGGCGCCCGGGACCATTTCACTTGCGGCAATACCGTTGCGTTCTTGGTCCCAGTCGATGGCTAGTCGCGGATACCTGGTCTGAAGGTCATTGAGTCCGGGCACGACAAGGTGCCCTGTTTCAGCGGGGCACCGTAGTTTCTGCTGCCTGGCTCGGTAATAAATCTGTTGCTCGAATTCATGCCCTTCCGGGCACATCCACCAGACACGTTTCATCGAGCCCGCTTTTATATGGGTAGCTTGCAAGGATCCGTTCTTTGACGGGTGCCACCACGAAGCCACTTCAGGATGTGTCGTCGCCAGATCGTTCTCGCCTGCCGCCACCCTCCGACCTTCACATACCGGACAAAAGGAGTGCCGTACTAGGACGGCTGGCGTCCGGACGAAGCGGTGACCTGCCGGGCAGAGCAGATGGAGGGACGTCTTTGTGTTCCCTGCAGATACTTGGTGTGCTTGCTTCTGATCGAACTGCGGATCCCAGAACTTAGTCAGCTCTGGGTGGGTCGTCGCTAAATCGTTGAAACCCGGAAGGACAGTCCTTTGACCGCAGTACGGGCACCCAGAGTTATTTAGTGCACGGTTGGCAACAGTGGCTTGCCACGTGTGGCCCTCGGCGCAGTTCCACCAAGCCTTTGTCCCCGAACCGCGAAGAACCATACCTGCAGTCAGATCACCGTTTCGTTGCAGGTCCCACTGCGTGGCGAGTACAGGGTCTGTGTCCGCCAGAGAGGTGATGCCCTCGACTGCGCGAGATCCAGCACATACGGTGCAGTGGAACTCCTGATCCTGGTACCTCCGCACTCTGGACGGGCTGTCGTGGAGGCAATGTCCGGAGGGACACAGCAACATCCAGGCGCTGCTGCCGCTAATGCCTCCTGCGGCGCGCACCACAAATCGATCGACCCACCACGTGACGTCGTCGCGTACTGTCCTGACGTGATCGAACCACTCCGACGGCACGCACTCGTGAGTTGCACGGGCCGTAGGCGGCAAAACGACAGGGCGTAGATCATCGACCGGGACATCTTTACCGCCTGCTATCCGCCCGAAGACTACAGTTGGCCGAAGCATTAGCCACGCCTGGTCTGTCAACTCGCTCAGCTGCGATCCGGTAAGTGCGAGACACGATTTTGCTGCGGCCTCCGTGACCCGATTGTGCACATGCTGGTATCCGCCCCCGGTGCCGCGGGCGCCCAGAATGTCATTCAGGGTTTCCGAGTTGAGCATCACAAGCAGGAGCACCTCGGCCACGGGAAGGTCGTCAGGTTCAGGGTCGCGAGATCCGTGGGATCGTATAGAGACGGCTCGTCGCACGCACTCAGTTCCAAGATCGGACTGCGAGTGTCCTGACTGCGGAAGGCCAGCCGCGGCGACCGCGACGTTCCCTTTCACGCAGCCCCCGTGCAAGAGTCCTGGAAGCGCGGGATCTAACCGATCATGCGGCGAAACCGTGATCGGTCCAGTCCACAACCTATGTTGCTGGCATACCCAATTTGCCTTGCGCGCGTCGAGTTCCACGAGGGGTCCGCACTCGGGGCACGAAAACCAAGCCTGCGTAGTGTCCCAGAGCCCGGACTCGAAATGATCATCCGGCAGTCCGCAGCGTTCTCGCAGGAGGTCCGCGAGTTGCTCGTAAAGCCTCGCTACTGTCGGTTGTGTAATGCCTTGCCGTCGTAGTTCAGACCGAGCCTTACTTAGGTAGAACCCATGGCGGGCACCCAGCCGGTCCTCTAGTCGGCGCGCGAAGCTGGCCGGCGTTTCCCCCTTAACGGGCTCCGGGAAAAGGAGCGGGGCCAAGAGGGTCCGAGTGTCAGGCACGCGCCATCCTCCGTCGAGTTTGGAATCCAGCCTCCGGTTCGGCCGCCATCACTTGCGGCGCCGATTTTCGCGGGTCTTGCCGAATCTGGTGCCGCTCGGACTGCAAAGTGACGGCGACATGTTCGAGGTCGTTTGCGGTTATCAGTTCATTTTCGAGGATTCCTTCCGCTATCTTCCGTCGGGCAACTTGGGTCAGTGCCGAGTTGAGCATCCCGACCGAGCCGTGGGAGATCCGGAACAGGAGTGGGGCGAGTTTCACTATCTCTTTCGAATCGCTCGCGTGGAGCGGCAGAGCCTCGGCCATGCCGCCCACCAGACTGATCCAACTCCTTTTCCAGTCGCCTTGTGAACAGTCCGTGTAGTCATAGACCTTAACCCGGCGGTACCGGTTGGCGATTTGCGCACCTCGGTGCCCGGTTGTTATAGATGTGTGCTCGAGATCGATCCCAGCCAAGATAATGGTGGCATCCACATCATCTCCAATCCGCCTGAGAGCGTCCGCGACCGATCCTGCATTGGCAGCGTTGTCGAGGTTCTGCACTTCATCGATTGCGAGCAGTTCCATCCGTGCGAGATTGATCCCGTTGCGAACCATGGTGGAAAGCTCGGCTTCTGTGACACCAATCGTGTAGTCGATGCCGAGGTAATCGGCAAGAACTTGGTAGATGGATCTGGGGGTTCCCAGCGCAGGGATGCACACATATCCAACGGGGACCTCCCCCCGCCCGAGCAACCCGGGGTCTTCTTCTTGAAGATCCGTAAGCACGGAACCGAGTACACGATGCAGGGATGTAGTCTTGCCCGTCCCGGATGCTGCAGAGAGGAAAATACCGTGCCCGCCGCCACGTCTGGCAAAGTTGGCATCCATCTGCTCGACGACTGCCGTGTCGAGATCTTGGATGGTCTTGGTGGCTACCGTCATTCCCCGGGAAAGGTAAACCTGCCGCTCATCATCGTAAACTCGCCGCTCTTGAGGTGTCATAGAGAGTACTGCTTCGGCGGGGGGCATGTGCACCGTCTCACGCTGGGACTGCGCCCAGGTTAGATACCCCAGATAATGGGAGAGATCACCGCCAGTGCGTAAACGTTTGCGGTACTTAGCCACCGTCACGTGTCCTTTTCGATGCCATACGCTTCCTCGGGTTCCCATTCGTCGAGTGTCCAGCCTTGCCCCTCAGCATCGGGATCGTTGACAAACCCGTCCGCCTCTCGCTCGGTAACTAAAGAACGGCCTCCTAGAGCCGTGCGGCCCTGTACTTCGTCGAGGTGCTTAGCTAACGCAACCCGCTCTCTTTTTGTCTCCTCCTGCTTCCATTGCCGTTGTGCCCGCTCGATCATGGACATGGTTTCGTCGAGGCCCTGCTCTAGGTCCAAAGGGCGAAAGTTGTTCCGCATTTGAGCGGCCACATCCCACATTCGTCGCGAGTGCGGCGTATCGACGCGTCGATCGCGCCAGTCACAGGGAATGTGCTCGTCGATCTGGTCGATGTAGACCCAGATTCGGCTGGGGTCGGTAGGTTGGTAGTGGATTTCGTACTTCTTCTGACCTGGTGATTTTGAAGAGCGCATTCTGTATGGCGCAAGCGCAGGCGAGTCGTAGGTCCGTCGTCCGAATTCAATGCCATCCTTTTGGATGGTGCGGTGTTCGACGGGCATGAGAGAGATATAATCCCGTTCGCTCAGGGGCATCGGCACGTAGCCGACGAATGGGAACATGGCCGCATACATGGCGTTCGGGCTTAGTGGCGGCGCAGCTGGATGACGCGGGTCGCGAAGTCCCTCCATCGGGCTGTTCTGCCATACCTGGGCAACCCATGCATCGAAGAGCCAAATCAGTTCCTCTACGTCAAGGAGATTCTCGCGTTCGGGGTGGACACCGCGAGCCTCAACGTTGCCGCCGGTCTGGCCGGGAAGGAGCATCACAAACCTGGTCTTAATCGTATGGAAAGCACGCTCGACCATGGCTTTGTCTGTTGGAGTTCGTACGGCCGAACGGGTAAGGATAATTCCCAGCTGCACGCACGCGGCCTCCACTACGTGGGAACGGTAGTCCATACCGTTATCGGTCATTAGGCGATGGATTGCCATGGCCGGCCTCGAGGTGTCAAGGTCGGCCTTCTCATCAATAGTCAGGTGTTTAGCCCACGGGAGTTCCATGCGCCTTAGACGCCAAGTGTCGATTGCCGGGACTCCGGTT
The DNA here is from genome assembly GCF_059091905.1 of Arthrobacter sp. Dra40. Classification (NCBI taxonomy): domain Bacteria; kingdom Bacillati; phylum Actinomycetota; class Actinomycetes; order Micrococcales; family Micrococcaceae; genus Arthrobacter; species Arthrobacter sp. Dra40. Next base: position 284 of record NZ_JBNHHB010000306.1, on the reverse strand, counting down.
GGGCGCAGTGGTGGAGGTGTCAAAGCGTCAGCAAGCATCGCTGCCACGTCGGTGCCCGTGTTCTTCTTCTTGATACCTGTGGAGATGATCGACCGCGTGGCCTTGTCCATCATGATGGTCAACTCAACTTTGCCAGGCGCTCCGTCCGGCATCCGAACGAGAACGTCGAATGGGCTTGAGTCGACTTGAACTTCACCCCCGGGAAGCAGCGCCGGACGTGGACTAAAAACACGCTTTGGAGAGTTCGCCGCCGTCTGTCGGTTCTTCGCTGATCCTGTCGGGTC
>NZ_JBNHHB010000305.1:0-4955 GCF_059091905.1 Arthrobacter sp. Dra40 | reverse complement strand
GGGACTACACCGACGAGGAACCTTTGCACGACGCCCGCGGATTCGACGTGTCCCGCGACCAGGCGGACCCGTCACAGCTGACCGATGTGCCGCCGGTCCTCGACGCCGAGCAGATTGCGCTGGCCGGTGGCCGGGCGGCCGCCAACGACTTCTACAGCGACGAAACCTCCGGCGTGCTGATGAACATGGTGCTTGGCAACGGTGCCCGGCTGTACGTTGACCACGCCCACCCGGAGTATTCCTCGCCCGAGGTCACCAACCCGCTGGACGCGGTGCGCTGGGATAAGGCCGGTGACGCCGTCGTGCTCACAGCACTGCGCAGGATCGCCGCGACGCCGGGGTTCTCGCCGGTGAACCTGTACAAGAACAACACGGACAACAAATCGGTGTCCTACGGCGCGCATGAGAACTACCTGATGCCGCGCAGCTTGCCGTTCAACCGGATTGTGACCGGCCTGGTCCCGTTCTTCGTGTCCCGGCAGGTCGTCTGCGGGGCGGGCCGGGTGGGGCTGGGCACCAACGGGCGCACACCGGGCTACCAGATCAGCCAGCGCGCTGACTTCTTCGAGGCCGAGGTGGGACTGGAAACCACCATCCGCAGGCCCATTATCAACACCCGGGACGAACCGCACTCGGTGGCCGACAAATACCGTCGGCTGCATGTGATCATTGGCGACGCAAACCTCAGCGAGGTGTCGATCTTCCTGAAGATGGGCACCACCGCCGTGGTGCTGTCCATGATCGAACATGGCGAAGTTCCGGAGGTGCAGCTGGCCGAGCCGGTCCAGGCACTTCAGGCCATCAGCCATGATCCCACCCTGCAGCAAAAGGTCCCGCTCAAGGACGGCAGCATGGTGACCGGACTGGATCTGCAGGACATTTACCTGCAGGCCGCCGTGGAGCACTGCAGGCGGCACGGCACCGACACCGGCCAGACCGCAGAGGTGCTCCGCCGCTGGGCCTCGCTGCTGGACATACTGCGCCGCGATCCCATGGAGGCCGCCGACCAGTTGGATTGGGTGGCCAAGCTGAAGCTGCTGCAGGCCTACCGTGAGCGGGACCGCATGGAATGGGGCGACCCCAGGCTGGGTCTGATCGACCTGCAGTATGCCGACGTCCGGCCGGAGAAGGGCCTCTACCACCGGCTGGCCGCACGCGGCCGGATCCAGCGGCTGCTGTCCGACGGGCAGATCAAAGCCGCTGTGAACGAGCCGCCCGAAGACACCCGGGCCTACTTCCGGGGAAAGTGCATTCAGCATTTCCCCCGGGAGGTGGTGGGAGCGAGCTGGGACTCGGTGATCTTCGATCTTCCCGACCGGCGGCGGCTGCAGCGCATCCCCACCCGCGAGCCGCTGCGTGGCAACCGCGGGTTGACCGGCAGGCTCTTCGAGGAAGCCTCTACGGCAGAGGAATTCATTACGGCGTTGCTGGGCCCCGGCACCGAGCCGCGCGTGGCAACATAGGCAATGAGGACAGAGTCAACTGATCCCACCAGAAGGAGGCCGTCATGGCACCCCAGGACCGCAAAAACGCGGACTCCCGCCGCGAAGACGACGAGTACGACGACGAGCCCACGCCCGAGCCTGCCGCCGCTCCTGCCGCGCAGGCCGAGACCGAAGGCACCGATGATCTGCTCGATGAGATCGACGGCGTGCTGGAACAGAACGCGGAAGAATTTGTGCGCGGATTCGTGCAGAAGGGCGGGCAGTAGTTGATGGACATGCCCGCCGGTGGACCGGGTTCTGTTTTCGCCCAGATCTCCCACTCGGCCACCGCCTCCTTCAGCGAGTACCTGGCGCGCACCGCGCCGGATCTGCTGCCTGGCGTCCGCGGGGCCCCGCAGTTGCCGGCGGGTGCGGCGCCCATGGTGCCGCATGCCACGACGATCGTTGCGATGACGTTCGCCGGCGGCGTGCTGATGGCCGGTGACCGGCGGGCAACGATGGGCAACATGATCGCCAGCCGCCACATCGAAAAGGTGTTCCCGGCCGACTCCTATTCGGTACTGGGCATCGCGGGCACTGCCGGCATCGCCCTCGACATCACCCGGCTCTTCCAAGTGGAACTTGAGCACTACGAGAAGATCGAGGGCACGCTGCTGAGCCTGGAAGGCAAAGCGAACCGGCTGGGTGCGATGATCCGGTCCAATCTGCCGATGGCGATGCAGGGTCTGGCGGTCATTCCGGCGTTCGCCGGTTTCGACGCCGAACGCCGGGTGGGCCGGCTCTTTTCCTACGATGTGACCGGCGGGCGCTACGAGGAGCAAGAGCACCACAGCGTCGGGTCCGGGTCCGTCTTCGCCCGCGGAGCGCTGAAGAAACTTTGGCAGCCGAACCTGGAGGAGGCTGACGCTGTTCGCGTGGCCATCGAAGCCCTGTACGACGCCGCCGACGACGATTCGGCCACCGGCGGACCTGATGCAGTGCGGCAGGTGTGGCCGGTCGTCTACACGGTCAACGTCGCCGGTGCCCGGCGGATCCCCGAGCGCGAGCTTGCCGCGACCTCCGAAGCCGTCATCGGCGCACGCGCCGTCGCTGGACGGGAGGCCTGAGCATGACGCAGCAGTTCTATGTATCGCCCGAACAGCTGATGAAGGATCGGGCGGACTTCGCCCGGAAAGGGATCGCCCGCGGCCGTTCCGTGGTCGTGATCAGCTGCTCGGAGGGGATCGCGCTCGTCGCCGAAAACCCCTCGCCCTCGCTGCACAAGATCGGCGAAATCTACGACCGCATCGCTTTCGCGGCCGTCGGCAAATATAACGAGTTTGAAAGCCTGCGCCAGGCCGGCGTCCGCTACGCCGATGTGCGCGGCTACTCCTACGACCGGGAGGACGTCACCGGCCGCGGCCTGGCCAGCGTCTACGCGCAAAGCCTCGGCGCGGTCTTCACCGCCGACACGAAGCCGTTCGAAGTGGAGCTGGCCGTCGCCGAAGTCGGCGACACACCGGCCGAAGACCGGTTGTTCCGACTGACGTTCGACGGGTCCATCGCCGACGAACGCGGCTTCGTGGTCATGGGCGGGTCGGCAGAGGCCGTGGGCGAGAGGTTGCACGGCAACTGGACCGAGGGACGGGACTTCGCCGGTGCCGTGCGCGCGGCCGTTGACGCTTTGTCCGGCGGTACCGGAGAACAGAACGGCGGGCCGGCCAAGGAATTGCGGCCCGAGGGACTGGAAGTTGCCGTATTGGACCGCGACCCGCTCTCCAGCCGCGGAAGCCGGCGTGCTTTCCGCCGGTTGCTGACCGCTGAACTGACCGGAATCTTAGGCGAGGGAATGGACGGCTAGCCATGGACAGGCGGATCTTCGGGATCGAGACAGAGTTCGGCATTTCCTATTCGGCGCCGGATTCGCGCCCGCTCTCGCCCGAAGAGGTTGCCCGCTACCTCTTCCGCAAGGTGGTCACCTGGGGCCGGTCCTCCAACGTGTTCCTGACCAACGGGTCCCGGCTCTATCTGGACGTGGGTTCCCATCCCGAATACGCCACCGCCGAGTGTGACGACGTCGCCCAACTGGTGGCCCAGGACCGGGCAGGCGAGTTAATCCTCGAAGATCTCATGAACGAAGCCCAGGAGCGCCTGGCCCGGGAGGGCTTTGGCGGCAGGGTCTACCTGTTCAAGAACAACACCGACTCCGCCGGGAACTCCTACGGCAGCCATGAGAACTACCTGATCCCGCGCAAACTCGAGTTCTCCCGGCTGGCAGACATCCTGATCCCGTTCCTGGTGACCCGCCAGATCCTGGTGGGCGCCGGCAAGGTGCTCAAGACTCAGAACGGCTCCATTTACGCATTCTCCCAGCGTGCCGACCACATTTGGGAGGGCGTCTCGTCGGCCACCACCCGTTCGAGACCGATCATCAATACCCGGGACGAGCCGCACGCGGACGCGGAATATTACCGTCGGCTGCATGTCATCAATGGCGATTCCAACATGTCCGAGGCGACCACTATGCTCAAGGTCGGGACGGTGGATCTGCTGCTGCGGATGGTCGAAGCCGGCGTGATCATGCGCGATCTTCGGCTGGAAAATCCGATCCGCAGCATCCGGGACATCTCCCACGACCTGACCGGCCGCAGGCCGCTGAAACTGGCCAGCGGCCGGGAGATGTCCGCGCTGGCCATGCAGCAGGAATATCTGTCCAAAGCGCGCGGGTTCATCGAGGCCAACGGCGCACACAGCCCGCATGTGGAACGTATTCTCGATCTGTGGGAAAGGACCCTTGGCGCGGTCGAATCAGGCGACCACCGCGGAATCGAGCGAGAGATCGACTGGGCGATCAAGAAGCGCCTGATCAACCGGATTATGGACCGCCAATCCATCGACTTGGATTCCCCGCGCGTCGCGCAGGTGGACCTGACCTACCATGACATTTCCAGCCGGCGGGGCCTGTACCACTTGCTGCAGGCCCGCGGGGAGGTGGCCCGGGTCGTGGAGGAACAGGACGTCAAGAACGCTGTGGACCAGCCGCCGCAGACCACCCGGGCAAAACTACGGGGCGATTTTGTCCGTGCAGCACGGGAGAACGGCCGCGACTTCACCGTGGACTGGGTCCATCTGAAACTCAACGACCGGTCTCAGCAGACAATCCTCTGCAAGGACCCGTTCAAGAGCGAGGACCCGAGGGTCGAGGCGCTGCTCGCCACCTTGTGACAGGCACGGCGGGGCTCCTAGCAGATACCCAGATTTCTCTGCGAGAATGACCACTGCCCGCAAACTCCGCGATAAGAAAGTCGATTGTGCGCAAAATTCTTTCCATCCTCCTGCCGGCCGCCTTGCTCCTGACCGCATGCAGCGGCAACGACGGCTCCGGTTCGGACAGTTTGGACGACATCACCGTGACCTCCGGGGCCGAGGGTGCCGCACCCGAAGTCGACTTCTCCGCCCCGTTGGAACTGCCCGATTCCAGTGCTGAGGTCATCACCGAAGGGGAAGGCGAAGGTGCCGCCCAGGGCCAGT
>NZ_JBNHHB010000304.1:0-4990 GCF_059091905.1 Arthrobacter sp. Dra40 | reverse complement strand
GGATTGAGGAACCCGGGGGTCTGGGAGCCCTGGCCCGGGCAGACTATTGCAAGCACGTATTCAAGCTTTCCAAAGAGGAGTCGGTTTCCACGGGGTTTCGGCACACGAAGCTCGCCGGACCGCTTTGTAGGAAGTCTACAAGGTGGCCGTGGCTATCGCAGTCTACTGGCGGCTCGGCGCGCGGTCCTTGGCGCTCCGCGCAGGGGCGATCAGGCGGCCCACGCCCAGCGCGGTCTGGAGCACGAAGGCCTCCCGCGGCAGCAGGGGATCCCAGCCGGTGACGTCGCATACCCGGCGCAGCCGGTAGCGCACGGTGTTGGCGTGGACGAACAGTTCACGCGCCGTGGCTTCCAGCGAATGCCCCAGCGACAGGTAGCTGGAAAGGGTCTCGACCAGCCCGTTACCCGCGTTGATCAGCGGCACGTAGATGTATTTGTAGAGGTCGCGGCGCGCGGCGTCGTCACCGGACATCACCCGTTCCGGCCACAGGTCGTTGGCGGCTACCGGCCGCGGCGCCGCGGGCCAGGCCCTGGCAGCGCTGAGGCCGGCGAATGCGGCCTGCGCCGAGCTGCTGGCGTCCACGAGCGAGCGGGCTTCGGGGCCGTAGACCACCGGGCCGGGGCCGAAAAGCTCGGCCAGGCGCACAAACGCGCTGTCTTGGTCTGACAGGCCGCCCAGCACCAGGATCAGCCGGTCGCCCTGAATGCCCACCAGTGTGTCCGCGGCGTAGCGGGAGCTGGCGCGACGCAGTTCGGTCACGAAGCTGGGGCCGGGTTCGCCGGGGGAGCCGCCCACCATCACGGTGATGGGGCCGGTGGTTTTCCAGCCGACCGCGGCGATGCGTGAGCGCAGGGCGTCGGAGCTTTCGCCGCGCAGGATCGCGTCGACCACGAGGGCCTCAAGCCGGGTGTCCCAGGACCCGCGCGTCTCTGCGGCGCGGGCGTAGACGTCGGCGGCCGCGAAGGCCACTTCACGCGAGTAGCGCAGCACGGCTTCGCGCAATTGCGCCTCGTCGCTGCCGCCGGCAAGGTCGGGGACTTCGTCTTCCACGGCTTCGACCACTACGCGGATCAGCTGCAGGGCACGCTGCAGGCTGATGGAGCGGGTCAGCTCGGTGGGGGCGGTGCCGAACACGTCGTTCATCACCCAGGCCGGGGACGTGGGCCGTTCATACCAGGTCACAAAGGACGCGATGCCCTTCTGCGCCACCAGTCCCAGCGCAGAGCGCTCGTCCGGCCGGAGCCCGCGGTACCAGGGCAAATCCGCATCCAGCCGCTTCAGGGTCGCGGTAGCCAGCGCGCCAACCTTGGACCGCAGCCGTTCCAGCGTTTCCGGGTTCCCGGTCGCGGCGCGGTCGCCTTTCCGCCCTGCGCCTGCGCGCCCGGCACCTTCTCGCCCTGCGCCTGCGCGCCCGGCACCTGCGGGGCCGCGGCCGGCCACCGGTTTCGACGGCGGTGCCTGGGTTCCTGCGGATTTCTCGGCGGCCGCCGTGCCCGGCTGGGCAGCTGTATCGGCGGGTTCGGTCCGGGCTTGGGGCATGCAATGAGCATACGCACTTGGCCGGGCAAGCTCCATTCCGGCTTTTGTGTGGTTCCTACTAAAACAGGCGGCGGACCCGGCCGAAAAAGGCCGAATCCGCCGCCTGCGCAGTGGTGCAGTTGCCGGGGTTAGGAGTCGCCCCCGGCGTTGCCCGAAGTGCCGGCGTTGACGTCCATCAGCCGGTACTTCTCGAACGCGTCGCGCGGCACGCTCTCGTCGACCTCGCCCCGGCGGGCCAGCATCTGCAGTGCCCGGACCACGATCGAGTGGCTGTCGATCTTGAAGAACCGCCGGGCAGCGGCGCGGGTGTCGGAGAACCCAAAGCCGTCGGCGCCGAGCGTGGCGAACTCGTTGGGCAGGTACTGACGGATCTGGTCTGGCACGGCAGCCATGTAGTCGGTGACGGCCACCACCGGGCCCGTCGCGCCTTCGAGCTGCTGGGCGACGAAGGGCTTGCGCGGTTCCGATCCGGGGTTCAGGAACGCCTCTTCCTCGGCGGCCAGGCCGTCGCGGCGGAGTTCGTTCCAGCTGGTCACGGACCAGACATCGGCGGAGACGCCCCAGTCGTCGGCGAGCAGTTGCTGGGCTTCCAGGGCCCAGGGCACGGCCACGCCGGAGGCCAGCAGCTGGGTGCGCGGCCCGTCCACCTTGGCCGGAGCCAGCAGGTAGATGCCCTTGACCAGGCCCTCCACGTCCAGTTCTTCCGGTTCGGTGGGCTGGATGATCGGCTCGTTGTACACGGTCAGGTAGTACATCACGTTGGGATCCGGATGGTTCCCCCCGTACATGCGCTCCAGGCCGGCACGCATGATGTGCCCGATCTCGTACCCGTAGGCCGGGTCGTAGGTGACGACGGCCGGGTTCGTGGAGGCCAGGATCGGGGAGTGTCCGTCAGCGTGCTGCAGGCCCTCGCCGGTCAGCGTGGTCCGTCCGGCAGTGGCGCCGATGACGAAGCCGCGGGCCATCTGATCGGCGGCGGCCCAGAAGAAGTCGCCCGAGCGCTGGAAGCCGAACATCGAGTAGAAGATGTAGATCGGCACCAGCGGCTGGCCGTGGGTGGCGTAGGACGTGCCGACGGCGGTGAAGGCGGCGGTGGAGCCGGACTCATTGATGCCGGTATGCAGGATCTGGCCCTGCGGGGACTCCTTGTACGCCAGGACCAGGTCGCGGTCCACCGAGAGGTAGTTCTGGCCCTTGGGGTTGTAGATCTTCGCGGTCGGGAAGAACGAGTCCATGCCGAAGGTCCGGGCTTCGTCCGGAATGATCGGAACCACTCGGGCGCCGAATTCCTTGTCCCGCATCAGGTCCTTGAGCAGCCGGACGAACGCCATGGTGGTGGCGGCCTGCTGCTTGCCGGAGCCGCGCTTGGCGACCTCGTAGGCCTTGTCCTCGGGCAGGTGGAGCTGCTGGTGCTTGGTCCGGCGCTCCGGAACAGCACCGCCGAGGGCGGCGCGTCGTTCCATCATGTACTTGATCTCCGGGGTGTCCGGCCCCGGGTTGTAGTACGGCGGCCGGTACGGATCGGCTTCGAGTTCCTCATCCGAAATCGGGATGCGCAGGTGGTCCCGGAAGTCCTTCAGGTCCTGCAGGGTCAGCTTCTTCATCTGGTGCGTCGCGTTGCGCCCCTCGAAGTGCGTGCCCAGGCCGTAGCCCTTGACCGTCTGGGCCAGGACCACCGTGGGCTTGCCCTTGAACTCGGTGGCAGCCCGGTACGCGGCGTAGACCTTGTGGTAGTCGTGGCCGCCGCGCTTGAGGTTCCAGATCTGCTCGTCGGTCATGTCCGCGACCATTTCCTTGGTCTGCGGGGTCTTGCCGAAGAAGTGCTCACGGACGAACCCGCCGGATTCGGCCTTGTAGGTCTGGTAGTCGCCGTCGAGGGTGGAGTTCATGATGTCCACCAGCGCGCCGTCCTGGTCCTTGGCCAGCAGCTCATCCCACTCGCGGCCCCAGGTCACCTTGATGACATGCCAGCCGGCGCCGCGGAAGAAGGCTTCGAGCTCCTGCATGATCTTTCCGTTGCCGCGCACGGGTCCGTCCAGGCGCTGCAGGTTGCAGTTGATCACGAAGGTGAGGTTGTCCAGCTTTTCGTTGGCGGCCAGCTGCAGGAAGCCGCGCGATTCCGGCTCGTCCATCTCGCCGTCGCCCAGGAACGCCCAGACGTGCTGGTCGGACGTGTCCTTGATTCCGCGGTTGTGGAGGTAGCGGTTCAGCTGCGCCTGGTAGATGGCGTTGGCCGGGCCAATGCCCATGGACACGGTGGGGAATTCCCAAAACTCGGGCATGGAGCGCGGGTGCGGGTAGGAGGGCAGGGCGTGGCCTTGCCGGGACTTCTCCTGCCGGAAACCGTCCAGGTCCTCCTCGGTCAGCCGGCCTTCAAGGAACGCGCGGGCGTACATGCCGGGGGAGGCGTGGCCCTGGAAGAAGACCTGGTCGCCGCCGCCGGGGTGGTCCTTGCCGCGGAAGAAGTGGTTGTAGCCGACTTCATACAGGGTGGCCGCGCCGGCGTAGGTGGAAATGTGGCCGCCCACGCCGATGTCCGGGCGCTGCGCCCGGTGTACCAGCATGGCGGCGTTCCAGCGCATCCAGGCACGGTAGCGGCGCTCGATCTCTTCGTCGCCGGGGAACTCCGGCTCCTGGTCCACCGGAATGGTGTTGACGTAGTCGGTGGTGGTGACCATCGGCACGCCTACGCTCTGCGCACCCGCACGCTGCAGGAGGGAGCGGACAATGTATTGGGCACGTTCGGTGCCCCGGGAATCCACCAGGCCGTCGAAGGATTCGATCCATTCGGCGGTTTCTTCGGGATCGCGATCCGACAGCTGGCTTGTCAGCCCGCTCAGGATGTGCGAGGTATCTTCTCCTGCGCTCACGTCCAACCTCTCATACGTGCAGATTGTGTCTGCGCCTTACGTGGCATAGCGACCCGGCGCATGGTCCGGCCGGGAGGGATATTCTTCAGTGCCACTCTAACTGTTCACCGCATTACAACGCAGCCGAAGCCCGCCATGCCAGTTATTACGACGGCGGCCCATCGCACGGTTACGACGGCGGCCCATCGCACGGTTCGACGGCGGCGGACCGCACGGTTCGACGGCGGCGCACCGCACGCTTCGACAAACGGCGCACGACGACGGCGGGAGCGCGCCGCCGTCGTCCTTCGGCCGCGTGGCCGCCCGGCCACTATTAAGCAGCACGGCAAGCCCTGCCGAAAGCGGACCGAAAGCGCCACCCGGAACCGTTCAAGAGGGGCGCGCCGCGGCAAAAAATCCGCACCGGCGTGCGGGTGGCTTGAAGCGACGGCGATTAGGGTGTTGGCTTGTAACTAGCAACACGCCCGCCGTCATCGACGGGCGCATCAATACGTTCCATACAGGAGGAGCACAGTGGGCGAGGCCGAAGCCGCCGCGGTAGAGAATGTGGCAGGCAATTTGGGTTTCAAAGACGGAGACCT
>NZ_JBNHHB010000303.1:0-4996 GCF_059091905.1 Arthrobacter sp. Dra40 | reverse complement strand
CTGCAATGATTCCCGGTAAGTGTCGGTCGGGCCGTACCTGCCGAGAATTCAAGTTTCACGTGGAACGTTAACAGTATGTGACTGGTCACGATGGGATAGACCGGGGTTAGGCGATAGACCCGGCCTATCCGACGGGCAGGCTTCGTTATGGGCACTGCCCACTCTCGCTTCACCCCATGACGCCTACGGAGTTGGGTGCTCATCCAGTCAGAGTTGACGGCATGCGCGCGCACGACGCAGGAGTCTTGGGACGAAGAGGCGGAACGGCGCCTAAAGTTTCACGTGAAACGGCAGCCCGCACCTCAAGGACACGGGAAGTGAGATGAGCGCTGATTATTGCTCGGCAGGCTTTTCGGGCAGAGCCTCCACCGCCGCCGCCGCACGGTCACCTTGGACGCCGAGCCCCGGTCGGGAGCGCTCGTGAGTTGGTGTAGGAGACGCCAACTCGGGAAGTTGGCACCCCCGGGCTTGGAGACGATCGACAACGCGGGTCGTTTGTTGGTGGAACATGTCGGACTCCCTTGGCGAAACAGCGGGACTGGCTGACTGGCACCTCAACCATGTCCACCTGGTCTCTGGTTAGCGCCAACTCGACGCCTGGGTGCCAGCTCGCATACTTGGCGGAGCAATTGGTTAAGCAGGCCAGGAGAGCTCGTTCGCGAACGGTGGCGACAATGCCGCGAGAAGCGCGTCGCCGCGAAGGACGGGACCTCACACAATTTCTACCAGCACGTTGCTGGTGGATCCGACCGAGCGTCAAGGCGCTGCGTCAGTAGAGCCGCTACAAGACACGTCCAGATTAGTAGGGTCGGCGAGCCTGGAAGGAGGATTTTGAGAGGGGGAGCAGCCGGCCGGTTCGCGCATCATGCGGATCCCTGCTGTTTCACGTGAAACGGGGACGGCTGGGATGTTTCACCGACAGGGAAGAGACGCGGAGCCGCAACGGCCGGCCCTGCAGTTAGTTGGTTGAATCACGATGGGCGTGTGGCGTCCCGGGCACGTGCGGGCATCGTATCGGAAATCCCCTGCGGTGCGAACGGGGCGCAGGGGACCACGGCGGCGGCACGCGGAGAGGGCCAGGCTGTTTGCTACTTCTCGCTTCAGGAGGACGGCAAAGGAACCGCCATGGCGGTGAAATGGCTACAGCACCGGCCTCTTCCCGCCGGGCTGAGCTCATGCCCGAATTAGCCAGGTGCTGCAAGCCAACGCTAAAGCACGGAAGGGTCAGGCACTTTCGCAGCCTAGCGGGAACTAAGACGCAGCTTGTTTCACGTGAACGAGAGCGTCACGCGGACAGGAGTTAAAGCCCCGGGTTGAACCGAAGGACGTCGTCGAGGGCCAATGTTCCGGTGGGCTCGTCGTCTTCTTCCAGGAGATAGAGCCTCTGGATGGCGATGACAATAGAGTCCGCCAAAATTTGCCGGTAGATAGGATCGGCTAGCCGCCCAGCATCCACAGGGCTGCTGAGGTAACCCAAATCGAGTTGAACGGACGGCGTGCTCGGCAGACGGAGAATGTCCCAGCTCCGACCGTGAAGACCCAGGTTGATTGACCCAGTGCGGGCGACGACTTCCTTGAGAATCAGCTCGGCAGCACGGTGCCCGATAGGGGAACGCACTTCGCCCGACTCAGGACGACCCCAAAAGAACGCACTCACCCCGTTGGCGGCCTTCTGCGGTAACCAATCACAATGAATGGCGAGGCTCAGGCTGGGGGATGCCGTCCTGATGAGGCTTGCCCGGTCTGCGCCGCCGTCTTCAGGGTGAACGCCGATGACCTCTACCGTGGCTCCGAGCTCGGTGAGGATCTTCTCGACCCGGCGCGAGATGTCTCCCGCAACGAGCTTTTCTGTGAGAGGCAAACCAGTGGCAAGGTCGGCGACTTCCGCACGATGTTCAGCCCGGACGCCAGGGACTATGGCGACGGCGCGCCCTCTCAGCGCCGCAGAAGCTTGATGAAGCCGCTCGTAATCGCGCAGTGAAAAAGCCTGGCTGGGACTAATGCTTCGGTTGATGCGCTCCATGGAGGCAGTCAGTTGCTGGTCAGCGATGCCTGATGCTTCGAGCCCGAGATTGCTTTGAAGTTCCCGGACGGCGTGGTAGGTCCGTTCCCCGTACTCGCCGTCGATGTGTCCATAGTAGAAGCCGAGAAAAGATAGTTGGCGCTGCAGCTCTGTGACATCATCGCCGCGCAGCGGAACTCCGGCGGCCAGGTAGTTTAGCTGGCGATCGCCGAGTTTGAATTGAGCTTCCGCGAGGGCGAGTTCCGTTTCCGGGCCGACTACGCCGTCGACCATCAGGCCACGGTGTTGCTGAAACGTGCGTACGGCGGCGTCCACGTGGTCATCAAACGCGTCGGGGTTGTTTACTTGATCCGGAGCCAGATATGCCATGGAAACGCCAGCGCGTAGTAACCCTTCGCGAAGGGCTACTACGCGCCGACTAATGTCTGAACGGCGCAGACTCTGGTCCGCAGCGTCGTCTTCCATCCGGTTAGTTGAGGAACTCCGCGAATTCCTGCTCGATGACCTGCTTCGGCTTGGCACCAATGGAGGTCGCAGCTACCGCCCCGTCCTTGAAGACGTACACAGCAGGGATAGACGTAATCCCGTACTGCGCGGCAGTGGCGGGGTTGTCATCGACGTTGAGCTTAACAACCTCGACCTTGCCGGCGTGTTCGGCAGCAATGTCATCCAGAATCGGCGACAGCATCCGGCAGGGTCCGCACCATTCCGCCCAGAAATCGACGATCACGGGCTTGTCGGACTTCAGGACGTCCGCGTCGAAGGTGGCGTCAGTAACATCTCTTGCGTTGCTCATGGTTTTCTCTCTTTCTCGAACCGGGTTCAGACGGTTGCGGGTTCGGCGAGGCCGACCTGGTCGTCTGCGACGTCGGCTAGGTAATGTTCCACATCGATGGCAGCGGCACACCCGCTGCCCGAGGCGGTGATGGCCTGGCGGTAGGTGGGGTCAATGACATCACCAGCAGCGAAGACGCCCGGCAGCGAGGTCTTGGAGGAGCGGCCCTCTACAGCGATAGTGCCTTCAGGCGTCAATTCCAGTTGGTCCTTGACCAGGGAGACCCGAGGATCGTTTCCAATAGCGACGAACACTCCGGTGACGGGAAGCACTGACTCCGAACCGTCTACCGTGTTTTTGAGCTTCAGCGCGGTGACCTTGCTGTCGCCCTCAAGACCCACGACCTCGGAGTTCCAAACGAACTTGATCTTGTCGTGCGCCAAGGCACGGTCCTGCATGATCTTGGAGGCACGCAAGGTATCGCGCCGGTGGACCACGGTCACGGAGTCCGCAAACTTGGTCAGGAAGAGGGCTTCTTCCATCGCCGAGTCGCCGCCGCCGATCACCGCGATGTCCTGGCCCTTGAAGAAGAACCCGTCGCAGGTTGCGCACCAGCTGACTCCGTGTCCGGCCAGTCGCTTTTCATCGGGCAGCCCGAGCTCCCTGTACGCGGAACCGGTGGAAATGATGACCGACCGGGCGAGGAAGGTCTCGCCCGAACCGATGGTGACCTTCTTAACCGGGCCTTCCAGTTCCAGGCTGGTGACATCTTCAAACAAGATCTCGGTGCCGAAGCGCTCGGCTTGCTTCTGGAAGTTCTCCATCAGCTCCGGCCCCAGGATCCCGTCAGGAAAGCCCGGGTAATTCTCCACGTCGGTGGTGTTCATGAGCTCGCCGCCAGCCTCCACAGAGCTGGCGATAAGCAGCGGTTTGAGGTTGGCACGCGCGGTGTAGACAGCTGCCGTGTAGCCGGCCGGACCGGACCCAACGATGATGACGTCGCGGACGGACGGTGTGGTTTCTGTGCTCACTGCCTGCGAACCTCTTCCTCTGGTGATGATGTGAACCTGGCCTGGCCGCCAGCAGGGGCGGCATGGCCAACACTTCTCTCAACGATGCACTCCGCGGGCTTATTCCGTGCGCCGACGGCACACACCGCGTGCGCCGTTAGGAGACTTCGATCTCGGCCATGCGGATTCCGAAGGGCATGCCGCCCATCGGGTTGGTCAGCCTGGGCAACTGCGTGAAGTTGATCAGGACGTATTGCGCCTTGGGTGCAGCTCCGTCCTGTTCAGGTACCGGAATCGTGGTCTGCTGTGCCGTGAAGCTTCCCTGGGCGACCTGGTCGGCACCCTTCAGGGTCGGTTCGTCATTCAGGAGGACAGAGAAGTTGCCTCCGGTGCCGCTCAGCTGCGTCAGCACCACGGAACTGATGCTGGACGACTCTTCAAGCTCGACGACCAACGCCATGTTGCCCGCGTAGCCGCCGAACTGGTCGGACGCGTACTGGAAGCTGGCCCAGTAGGTGGCGGGATTGCCGTCGATGGCTTCAGGCAACCTGCCGTCGTTCTCCACGTCAAGATCCGGCATGTCCGGGACTTGGCGGGTGAGACCGGCAATGACCGGTTTGACGACTTCTGCGGCCGGTGACGTTTCTTCTTGTGCACCGGTCTCTGCCGGGGCGGAAGCGCCCCCGGTTTCGTTGCCACCCTGCGACCCGTCGGCAACGGGTCCACCGCGGAACAAATTCAGCTGGCTGACAGCCACCACGATGGCGACGACCAGCAATACCGCGAGCAGTCCGCCCACCAACAACTTGGACGACCTCGGGCTATTGCGTTCCTCGTCGTCGAACTCGTCGTACTCGTAACCGTCCGCCGCTGGTTCGCTGTCCGTGCGGGCCGCGGCGGGGAACATGGCGGCAGACCGGCCAGCGGGCTGATCGGCCCCGTCCTCCGGCCACAAGCTGACTTTGGGCTTGTCCGCCGGGGCTTGCCGGGCGGCTGGCATCCGGGTCGCTGCCGGGGTTTGCCGGGAGACCGGCGCCGTCGCCGGGTTGGCGACCGGGCGCGTTGGCGGCGCAGACGGAGGCGGCGGCACCTGGGCGCCTGCAGAGGCAGCGGCGCCCGCAGCTCCCGCAGCTCCCGCAGCGGCTCCAGCTCCGGATGCCACGCCTTGCTGGCCGAGGCCGAACCGGC
>NZ_JBNHHB010000302.1:0-5027 GCF_059091905.1 Arthrobacter sp. Dra40 | reverse complement strand
GCGCTCGGTCGGCAGCACCTTCAGCGAGACGTTGCCCACCAGCTCCTTGTCCAGCCGGTCCTTGACCTGGCGGGCGGTGACCTTGGCGCCCTTAACCCGGCCGGCCAGCGGCGAGGTGTTGATACCGATGGTCATCGAGATGGCCGGATCGTCCACCTTGATGAGCGGCAGCGGCTGCGGGTTCTCGGCGTCTGTCAAGGTCTCACCGATGGTGATTTCCTCAATGCCGGCGACGGCGACAATCTCGCCGGGTCCGGCCGATTCTGCCGGAACACGGGTCAGTCCCTTGGTGGCCAGCAGCTCGGAGATCCGAACGTTCTTCAGCTGGCCGTCCTGCCGGGCCCAGGCCACGGTCTGGCCCTTCTGCAGGGTGCCGTTGTAGATGCGCAGCAGCGCCAGGCGGCCCAGGAAGGGCGAGGCGTCCAGGTTGGTTACGTGGGCCTGCAGCACGCCGTCGGGATCATAGGACGGGGCGGGGACGTGCTCCATGATGGTGGCGAACAGCGGCTCCAGGTCCTCGTCCTCGGGCAGCGTGCCGTCGGCGGGCTGGGTCAGCGAGGCGCGACCGGCCTTGCCGGAGGCGTAGACCACGGGAACGTTGAGGACGGCATCCAAGTCCAGATCGGGGACTTCGTCGGCAAGGTCGGAGGCCAAGCCCAGCAGCAGGTCCATCGCCTCGGCAACGACGGCGTCGATGCGTGCGTCCGGACGGTCGGTCTTGTTGACCACCAGAATGACGGGGAGCTTGGCGGCCAGCGCCTTGCGCAGTACAAAACGGGTCTGCGGCAGCGGGCCCTCGGAAGCATCAACCAGCAGGACCACGCCGTCCACCATGGACAGGCCGCGCTCCACCTCGCCGCCGAAGTCGGCGTGGCCCGGGGTATCGATCACGCTGATGGTGATGGTCTCGCCCTGCGCGGCCGGGCCGGAGTAGAACACGGTGGTGTTCTTGGCCAGGATGGTAATGCCCTTTTCACGTTCCAGTTCACCGGAGTCCATGACGCGCTCTTCGGTTTCGCCGTGGCTGGAGAAGGCACCGGTGTGCTTCAGCATGGCATCCACGAGAGTGGTCTTCCCGTGGTCGACGTGGGCTACGATGGCGACGTTTCGAAGGTCGCTGCGAACGGCGCTCTGCGTCGATGCGGTGGTTTCAGACATGCGGGATTACTCTTCCGTGGATTACATGGAACCTGGGCCTAATATCGGACAGCCAGCGCCGTGCCCGGATGCGGGTAGGCACTCTATTGTAATCCGGCAGGCCACTTATGGCCTAACGGACCCCCGGCCCGGCCCAACGGTCAGGTCCCGGCCGGGCCCACATTACCGGCCGGATTCACCTCAGGCCACTTCGGGCGGCAACTCCAGGCTGGCCCCCGGAATGGCAGCCAGCAGTGCTTGCGTGTACCGCTGCTGCGGGGAGTCGAAAACGCCGTCCGTTGTGCCGGCCTCCACCACTTTGCCCTTCTCCATCACGGTGACGTGGTCGGCGATTTGCCGGACCACGGCCAGATCGTGGGTAATGAAGAGGTAGCTCAGCCCAAGGTCCCGCTGCAGCCCCGCGAGCAGGTCCAGGATCTGGGCCTGCACCAGCACGTCCAGAGCGGAAACGGCTTCGTCGCAGATCACGACCTCCGGATCCAGCGCCAGGGCGCGGGCGATGGCGACCCGTTGGCGCTGGCCGCCGGAGAGTTCATTCGGAAACCGGCGCATGGCCGACGCCGGAAGGGCGACCTGATCCAGCAGCTGCCGGACCTTCGCTTCGCGGCTCTTGCGATCGCCGATGTTGTGCACACGCAGCGGTTCTTCGATGGTCCGGAAAATGTTGTACATCGGATCCAGCGATCCGTAGGGGTCCTGGAAGATCGGCTGGACCCGCCGGCGGAAGGCAAGCAGCTCTTTGGCACCGAGCGCTGTCATGTCCACCCCGTCGAAGAGAATCTGCCCGTCGGTCGGCGACTCAAGGTTCAGGATCATTCGTGCCACGGTCGATTTGCCGGACCCCGACTCGCCGACCACGGCCATCGTCGTTCCGCGCTTGATCTTGAAGGATACGCTGTCCACCGCAGTGAAGTCGGTGGACCTTCCGAAGCCGCTGCGCAGTTTGAACACCTTGGTCAGGTCCCTGACTTCAATCACGTTGTCAGTGGATTGAGTGTCCTGCCCGGCCGGTGCCAGCAGCTCGGACGTTTCGATTCCCGCCGCTTTCGCCGACTGGATGCGCCGCGAGGCCAGGGACGGAGCAGACTCCACCAATCGCCGGGTGTAGGGATGGCGCGGATTTTGCAGGATCTGCAGGGCAGGACCCGACTCCACCACCCGTCCCTTGTACATCACCACCACCTTGCGGGCCCGCTCTGCCGCCAGCCCCAGATCGTGCGTGATCAGCAGCACCGCCGTGCCAAGATCCTGGGTCATCGTTTTCAGATGGTCCAGAATCTGGCGCTGCACCGTCACATCAAGCGCTGAGGTTGGCTCGTCGGCAATCAGCAGCCGCGGCCGGCACGACAAACCGATGGCGATCAAGGCGCGCTGGCGCATCCCGCCGGAGAATTCATGCGGGAACTGCCGGGCACGGCTTTCGGCATCGGGCAGCCCCGCTTCAGCCAGGACTTTGGCCACCGCGGCGTTATCAGACTTCAGCCCGTTCGCCCTCAGCGTCTCCCTGACCTGGAATCCGATCTTCCACACCGGATTCAGGTTCGACATGGGGTCCTGGGGCACCATCCCGATCGAACTGCCGCGCAGTTCCAGGATCCGTTTACTGCTCGCATCGGCAAGGTCTTCGCCCGCAAAGACAATCTGCCCGCCGGAGACTCTGCCGTTCTCGGGAAGCAGCCCGATGGCCGCCAGCGCAGTGGTCGACTTTCCCGATCCCGATTCGCCCACAATGGCCACTGTTTCACCGGGCATGATCGTCAGGTGGGCGTCTTTGACCGCTTCTACTTCCCCTGTGGACGTCCGAAAGGTAATGGCCAGATCCTTGATCTGCAGCAGCGGCTCGATGCTCTCGACTTCGTGGATTTGGGTCATCGCTTCCTCGCCTTCGGATCAAGAGCGTCGCGGAGGGCATCGCCAAGCATGATGAAGCTGAGCACCGTGACCGACAGCGCCAGCGCTGGCCAGAGCAGGCTGGAGGGGTTGGAACGCAGCGACACCTGGGCAGTTGAAATATCGTTGCCCCAGGACATCACGTTCGCGGGGAGCCCGATGCCCAGGAAAGACAGCGTGGCCTCGGCGACGATGAAGATGCCCAGATTCACCGTCACCACCACGATGACCGGTGCCAGCGCGTTGGGAATAACGTGCTTGACCAGAGCGGCCAACCGGGAGACGCCCAGCGACCGGGCCGCGGTGACGAAATCAGCGTTCCGCACCGAAATTACTGCGCCCCGGGTGATTCGGGCAACCTGCGGCCAGCCGAAGACCACCAACGTGATGACGACCGTCCAGACGTTGCGGTTGGCCCGGAACAGAGGAAGCTGCATGATGATGATGGCGCCCAGGATGAGCGGCAGGGCGAAGAAGACATCGCCAATCCGGGCGATCACCGCGTCCAGCCAGCCGCCGTAGAATCCGGCGATCGCGCCGAGCGTGCCGCCGATGAGCAGGGCCCCGAGCGTGGCGAAAATGCCCACCGTCAGCGATGCCTGGGTCCCGTAGATGATGCGCGAATAGACGTCGCACCCCTGCTTCGTGAACCCCAGCGGGTGCCCGGGCGCCGGTCCGCCGTCGGAATTGGCCAACAAACAGTTTTGCGCCGGCGGTGTTTGCGTGAAAAGCCCGGGGAAGAGCGCCACGGCAATGATTAACAGCAGCAGCAGCACCGATATGATGAAGAGCGGCTGGGTCCGCAGGTTGCGCCACGCTTCGGCCCACAGGCTGAGCGGCTGGACATCCTCGTCCACCTTGTCGGTCGCCTGCAAAGGCGTTTCGTCCAGCGGCGCAACGAAATGGTCAATTGCTTGATTGTCGCGTTCCAGGGGTTCTCTAGGCATAACGAATCCTCGGGTCGAGCCAGGCGTAGAGCACATCCACGAGCAGGTTGGCCAGGATGTAGACCATCACCAGGACGCTGACGATCGACACAATGGTGGGTCCCTCGCCGCGCAGCACGGACTGGTACAGGCGCTGGCCGACGCCTGGGACATTGAAGATGCCCTCGGTGACGATTGCCCCGCCCATGAGCGCGCCCAGATCGGCGCCGAGGAACGTCACCACGGGAATCATGGAGTTCCGCAGGATATGCACGACGACGACGCGCGGGCGGGACAGTCCCTTGGCCGTCGCGGTGCGCACATAGTCCGCGTTCATGTTCTCGATGATGGATGTTCGGGTCAGACGCAGCACGTAGGCCAATGACACAAGTCCCAGCACGATCGCCGGAAGTATCAAATCGGTCCAGCCCGCCTGGGCACCTACGGTGGGTCTGGCCCAACCGAGCTTGACTCCGACAAGGAACTGCAGGACGAAGCCAAGGACGAAGATCGGGATGGCGATCACGACCAGCGAGGCGACCAGTACCGTGCCGTCGAAAATCCGGCCCTTTCGCAGTCCGGCAATCAGGCCGAAAAGGATGCCGAAGACGGCTTCGAAAATCAGGGCGAGAATAGCGAGCCGGATGGTGACCGGGAAAATCTGGACCAGTACCTCCGCCACCGGCCTGCCGGAGAAGTCATTGCCGAGGTTGAAGGTGACCAGGTTCTTTAGGTAGAGCAGGTACTGGACCAGGAAAGGCTGGTCCAGGTTGTACTGGGCCCGCAGCTGCGCGGCCACCGCCGGGTTGACGGCGCGGTCGCCGAACAGTGCCTGGATGGGGTCGCCCGGAAGCGAAAAAACCAGGAAATACACCAGGAAGGTCGCGCCGAAGAACACCGGGATCATCTGCAGGAAGCGGCGGAAAATATACCAAAGCACTAGCTGCCTCCTGCTCTACGTGCCGCCATGCGCCGGGCCATCAACCCTGCCTTTCAGGCCGGAGCGAAAAAGTACGGGGCGCGGTGCGGGGCCTGGTCGCGGCCAGGCCCCAC
>NZ_JBNHHB010000301.1:0-5079 GCF_059091905.1 Arthrobacter sp. Dra40 | reverse complement strand
ATCACCAATGAAGTGGACGGGGTCAACCGCGTGGTGCTCGACGTGACGAGCAAGCCGCCGGGAACCATCGAGTGGGAGTAGCCACAACGGGCAGCCGGAGCGCATCCGCCGCACAGCCGCGGGTGAACTGCAAGGCAAAATCGCCAAGGCAGTGTTGCGGTCGCCCGTTTGGCGTTTAAAATCCGATACGTTGTTTGACATGCCGTTGTGGTCGAGGCAAGTTGCCGATAGTGAAGTAAAGGGGACAGCCGTGTCGCTGGCCAGCGTAGCTGAGGCTGCTGAAGACGTTGTGGCATCGTGGCTGGACAACCTGGGCGATTTCGCCGGGTCGGATACTTTGCTGCGGTTCGCTCCGACGTCGTCGAACAGCATCGACCTGACGCATGCCCACCCCTCCGGTCTGGCGCAGTTGCTGGCCGGGCGCCGCACCCGCATCTCCACTTTGCTGCGCGATCCGAACCAGTACGCCGCGGCGATGCGCACTGCCCGCAGTCTGCGGGCCAAGATCCATGAACTGGGCTCCGAGCGCGGCATCGACGTCGGGTATCTGGCAGCAGGCACGGCGTCCTGGCGGGTTCCCGAAGTGGGGCGCTCGGAGGCGCTGAACGCACCGGTGATGCTGATCCCGGTGGCGCTGACGGTGCGTCCGAGCCAGGACGACTTTGAACTCCAACTGACCGACCGCGCCCGCCTCAACCCCGCCCTGGTCCGCCATCTGTCGGCCGAACAGGGAATCGCCATCGACGCTGACGCGACCGCCCGGCTGGCTTACAGCACTGCCCGCCTCGATCCGCACCCGGTGCTGGAACGCCTGCGCGTGCTCACCGCCGATGTGCGGAGCATGACGATAGAACACCATTTCCTGGTCTCCACCTTCGCCGATTTGGAAGCGGTCACCGATCCGGTCCTGCTCGATGCCGGCCACCCGGTGATCCGGGCTTTGGCCGAAGCCGGCACCGGCTCCAAGGATTCGCCGAAGAGGGATGCCGGCGTGGTGCCGG
Source organism: Arthrobacter sp. Dra40 (assembly GCF_059091905.1). Lineage (NCBI taxonomy): Bacteria > Bacillati > Actinomycetota > Actinomycetes > Micrococcales > Micrococcaceae > Arthrobacter > Arthrobacter sp. Dra40. The sequence goes on along the minus strand of NZ_JBNHHB010000301.1, from coordinate 4,078 downwards.
TGCCGCAGGTGGAGCTGCCGCCGATCGACGAACGCGATCCCCAGGACGAGTTCCTGCTCCTCGACGCCGACGCGGCGCAGCAGCAGGTCCTGGACCTGGTCCAGGCCGGTCACTCGCTGGTGGTCTCCGCGCCTCCGGGCACCGGGCAGACCCAGACAGCCATCAACGCCGCCGCGGCCCTGGCCTACGAGGGCAAGAGCGTCCTGGTGGTCGCGGAGCGCCGCGGCACCCTGAATGAATTCGTGCAACTGCTGGAAACGGTGGACTTGGGCTCGCTGGCGCTGCAGTTGAGTGCCGACCTGACGCCGGATCAGCTTCGCCAGGCACTGATCCGCGCGATCAGCCGGAGCGAGAAGGCGCAGGAACCGCAGCTGCAGAAACTGCACACCACCCTCACCGACCACCGCCACAAGCTGATGGACCACGTGAAGTCGCTGCACAATGTGCGCAGCCGCTGGCGCTGTTCGCCGTACCAGGCGATGCAGTCGCTGGCCAAGCTCACCTCGCTCGATCCCGCGCCGGCCACCACGGTCCGGCTCAAGCGGTCGGTACTGGACAGCATCACCGACCGGGCGGAACTGGCGGCGCGGCTGGGCCGGGCGGCCGAACTGGGCAGTTTCAGCAAGTCCGCCACCACGAGCCCCTGGTTTGGCGCCAAGCTGCTCAACCGCAAGGAAACCGAGGACGCCCACCAGCTGGCAGCGGACCTGGCCAAAGACCTTCCGCAGCTGCGGGCCCGCATGATCAAGGTCGCCGAACACTCGCAGATCGCCCTCGCCGGGACGTTCCGCGAGTGGTGCGAGCAGTTGCAGCTGCTGGTGGAGGTCCGCGGCAGCCTCGACAAGTTCACGCCGGACATTTTTGACCGGCCGGTCACCGACCTGATTTCGGCCACTGCGCCAAGTTCCTGGCGGCGCGACCGCGGCATCGAAATGAGCTCGATGACCCGCTCCCGGCTGCGCAAGGTAGCCAAGGAATACATCCGCCCGGGTGTGCACATCTCTGACCTGCACGAATCCCTCTTCGAAGTGCAGCAACAGCGGACCAAGTGGGCCGACTACGCCACATCGCAACGCCATCCCGCGGTGCCGTCCGGGCTGGCTGACCTGAACAGCTTCTACCGGGGTGTGGCTGAACGGCTGCAGAAACTGGCCGCGCTGCTGGCACCGGTACCCGAAGACCGTGCCTTGGTGGCCATTCCCGACGGTGAACTGCAGGAGCAGCTGGACTCCCTGGCAGCGGACAAGGAAACACTGGTCAACCTGCCCGAACGGACGCTGCTGCTGGAGCAAATGCGCGAACACGGTCTGGGTGAACTGCTGGAGGACCTGGCCAAACGGGAAGTCGGCGCCGAGCAGGTCGGTGCGGAACTGGACCTTGCCTGGTGGCAGTCCGCACTGGAAGCCATGATCAGCGGGGATGACTACCTGGCTATGTCCGACGGCGACAACCTCCGCAAGCTCGAGGCGGTCTACCGCTTGGCGGACAACGCCCACATCGCGTCCGGGCCGTCCCGGCTGCGCTGGGAGCTGGCCCAGAACTGGCGTCATTCTCTGAAGAGCAAGCCCAAAGCAGCGCATCGGCTGCGCGACCTGCTCAAGGCCGGGGAACCCACCTTGGCAGCGCTGGGGCAACAATCGGAGTCCTTGGTCTCGGCTCTGCTGCCGATATGGACCGCCTCGCCGCTGGTGCTGCCGCTCCTGCTGCCGGAAGCCAAGCAGTTCGACGCCGTCATCGTCCTCGATGCCGAGGCGACCAGCCTGCCGTCGGCCCTGACCGCATTCTCCCGTGCGCACCAAGTGGTGGCGTTCGGCGACGGCGAGCTGGGCCGGGCCAAGCCCTTCGAAGTCAACGTGGACCGCCGGAACGACCCTGTCACCGGCGAGGGCCCGGAGCGGTTGGCCAGCTGCTTCGATGCGCTCTCCGAGGTGCTGCCGGTGGTCGCCCTGACCACCGCCTACCGTGCTGTGGACGTGGACTTGACCCGATCATTGAGCGAGAAGTTCTACGGCGGCGCGCTGACCCGGTTGCCCGGCGCAAGCTCCATCCGTGGCGGCGGACTGGAAGTGGAATACCTGCCGGACGGCACCGGCATGCCCGGCGCCGGGCATGAAGGCGTGGAGAGCGTCCCGGCCGAGCTCAACCGGGTGGTGGACCTCGTCTTCGAGCACATCAGCCTTCGGCCATCGCGGTCACTGGCAGTCGTGACAGCCAGCGCCCGGCACGCTGCACGGGTAGCTGAGGCCATCCGGCTGCAGATGCCCAACTACCCGGCCGCGGCGGACTTCTTCCAGCGCCGCCAGGAGCCCTTCCGGGTGGTGCCAGTGGAACGTGCCTCGGCACTGGTCCGGGACGACGTGATCTTCTCGCTCGGCTTCGGCAGGACGCCGCACGGGCGCGCGGTGCATGATTTCGGTCCGCTGTCGGCGCCGGGAGGACGGGCGCTCTTCGCCACTGCGGTGACCCGCTCCCGCCAGTCTCTTCATGTGCTCAGCTGCTTCCGCCCGGAGGACCTGGACCCGGAGCGACTGCGTCACGGGGCCGTCGATTTCCATGATCTTTTGGACCGTCACCTTGGCGACGGCCGCTTCCGCGCACCCGAGCTGTCGCCCGGAATCGACGACCCGCTGGTCGCTGACCTGGTGGAGCGCATCCGCACCCGCGGCGCCCGCGTCTGGGATCATTACTACGGAGTCATCGACATCGTGGCCAGCACAGGGACGGTCCAGTATTCGCCGGATGCTGAACCTGCCCTGCCGGTGGCTCTGGAGTCGGACGGCAGCCACCAGTACCGGGAGCTGACGGTGCGCGAACGCAGCCGGCTGCGCCCGCAGCAGCTGGAGCGGCTCGGCTGGCGGCCACTGACTTTGTGGACCATCGAGGTGTTCACCAATCCGGAGAAGTGCGCGGACCTCATTGGAGGCTACTTGGGACTGCAGAAGCCGGACGAGCCGGCAGATAAGAACGACCGCCCGGCCACGCCCGCAAGCCCCGAACCGGGAGTGGAACAAACCGAGGGGACGACCCCGCAGGCGGATTCGGCCGACTCGGCACCGGACGCCGAGGACAACCGGTTGCGGCCGCGCCGGTCCAGGCACAGCCAGGCGCCCGCCCTGCCCACCAAGGCAGCGGAGGACGATCCTCGTTCATGGGGCGACCGCGACGAGGACCGCGACGCCTGGCTGCGGGAGCAGCGTCCGCCGCACTGGAGCTAAGCCGCAAGCCAACCGGCGGGCTGGCACATCCTTTCTGATGGAACAGGTTGGGCCGGTCACCCGGGACCGGTCAGCCGACCAACACCAGGAAGATGTTGCCCCTGCTGGAGGCGCCGGCCAGGGCCGTGGCGTCCGACGGCGCTGCCGCTACCACCACGAGCCCGTCTGGTTCGGAGGCCCGGAGCAGCGTAGCCGGCGCTGGGCCGCCGTCGGCTTTCCACAGCACTGGAACTGCGCGCGCCAAGACCGTCGATTCGGCCGGTTCTTCGAATCCATTGCCGCTGCTCAGGACGATGTCCACCAATTGACCCGGTGAAACCAACTGCACGGTGGAGGGGTCTGCCGGCCGCACCGGGACGGCCACGGTACCCCTGGGTGCACCCGCCAAGAGGCCCGGCCCTACGATCGAGGTGTCGGCGACCGGAGAACCGGCGCGCAGGGCCGTGGCCAGCCGCTGGCCCACCAGCTGGGCTGGGTTCCCGGCAGTTCCGGCCGGCACGGCGTCTGCGGGCAAGTCGCGTACTTCGATATCCGCCGCGGACAGAACGCTGCCGGCCGGCAGATCCGAGGCCGCTGTGACCACGGATTGGGTGGCGGCCGGCGCAGGGGTCAGCTGATGGACCATCAGTGCGGCGGCAGCGCAGAGCAGCAGCGCAGCAAGCAGGCGGTGATGGCGCCTGAGCAGCCGGCGCGGAGACAGGACAAAACGGCCGGTGCGGGATGCTGCGGCGGTGAGGGGCATGCAGCCACGCTAGGAGCGCCGAGCCTTTCGACAACACAGAGCCGGCCCGAAGCGGGGACTCTTTGCCGCACCTGCCCTGCTGTGTAGGAGAAGCAGGGCGGCCATAGGTTTGGGAGTGCCG
>NZ_JBNHHB010000300.1:0-5089 GCF_059091905.1 Arthrobacter sp. Dra40 | reverse complement strand
ACAAGACACCCGGGCTTTCGATTGTGGTTGACCCAGCCGGCCCGGAGGCTCTGCTCCGGGCCTCGGACTTCTGACGTGGCTGCCCAGCTGGGGCAGTTGGACGAGGGACTGCTGGCAACCGCCGCAGGGTGGTTCGGCGGCACCGCCTCCGTCGAGGACGGCGTCTGGACGGTGCGGAACGAACACGGTGTCCGGATGTCTGTCGCAGTTGAGGCCGACGGGTTCGTCTTCCGGGACGTCATCGCGCGGTACTGGCCGGCGCGGTGGGAGTACGTCCGCACCACGGACCCGGAGGTGCTGCTGCGCTGCCTGCTGTACCGCGCGGCGTTCTGGCACCGCAAGCGCCACGGCCTGCGCTTCTTGGCCTTGTCCGACCAGGGGACGGATGACTCCAGCGGCTGGGAGGTGGCGACCAAGCCCCGTCAGTCGCCTGCGGTTCTCGAAAAAGCGGCGATGGGCGGCATTATCACGGCGCGTTTTCCAGTTGCACGGGACGCGCGGATCTTCAGCCGGTACGGCGCCCTTCCGCTGCAGTCGCTCCTCACCTCGCTCGTCGCTCCTGACGGCGCGCCGCTGTTCGGGCCTGGCCGGCCCGGGCACCCGCTCACCGAACTGCCGGGCCAACTGGCCGGGCTGCCGCCTGAACGGATGGACAAAGCCATTGCGTACGCGGCCGTGGCCGAACCCCTGGTCCGGGACGATCACTGGGCTTTCATGAACGCGGCCGGAGAGCGCACCACTGTCAGTGCGACGACTGATGGGTATCTCCTGGACTTCGAGATGCCGCACGACAACGCGGACCGGAAGAGGTCCTACGTTCGCACCGCCGACTCTGACATCCTGACCCGCTGCCTGCTGTTCCTCTGCGGCCGCGCCAACCGGTTCCTGGAAGCGGCAGACTCCGGCGGCGGATTCCTCCCTTACTCGGACCGATACGGCTGCACGGTCGAGGACCCTGACCAGCCCTGCCCGGTCACGATCACCGGCCCCAGTGAAATCGGGGAGTTTCGCGCTTTCTTCCCGACCGGCACGGGAGCCCGCCATCTGACGTATTACTCGGGGGCGCCCCTTGACGAGCTGCTGGCGTCCATCGAGTCGGACGACGGTTCACCCCTGTTCGGCCCGGATCGCCTGGCAGCTGCCGGCTAGAGCCGGTGACGCAAGGCCCTGGCGAACCCAGCGGTCCCTGACCCCGATCGGCCGGACGGGCCGTTGAGATACAGGGCACACTGTTAGGACGGAAACGGGCGGGCATTTAGAATAGGAAACTGTGCGCTTATTGCGCAGGAGGATTCCACGAAGAAGAAGGACTGCCCGTGTCTAACTCTGCCGAGGCCACTACCCAGCGTCCCCTGAGGGTGGCTATCATCGGCGCCGGACCAGCCGGCGTTTACGCAGCTGACATCCTCACCAAGGCCGAACGGGACTTCGAGGTCAGCATCGACCTCTTCGACCGCTACCCGGCACCGTATGGCCTGATCCGCTACGGGGTTGCCCCCGACCATCCTCGGATCAAGGGCATCGTCAATGCCCTGCACAAGGTGCTGGACCGCGGCGACATCCGCTTCCTGGGCAACGTCGACTATGGCCGCGACCTGACCTTGAGCGATTTCCGGCACTTCTACGACGCCGTAATCTTTGCCACCGGCGCCATCAAGGATGCGTCACTGGACATCCCCGGCGTTGAGCTCGAAGGATCCTACGGCGCTGCTGACTTTGTGTCCTGGTACGACGGCCACCCGGACGTGCCCCGGGAATGGCCGCTGGACGCCAAGGAGATTGCCGTGATCGGCAACGGCAACGTGGCGCTGGACGTGGCCCGCATGCTGTCGAAGCACGCCGACGACCTGCTCAGCACCGAGATCCCGGACAACGTGTACCGCGGCCTGAAGGGCTCGCCGGTCACCGACGTGCATATCTTCGGTCGTCGGGGCCCGGCCCAGGTCAAATTCACGCCCCTGGAGCTGCGCGAGCTGTCGCATTCGCGCGACGTGGACATCGTGCTCTACCCGGAGGACTTCGACTTCGACGAGGGCTCGGACGAAGCAATCCGCACCAACAACCAGACCAAGACCATGGTCAATACGCTCACCAACTGGCTGGTGGAAGAGCAGGACACCGGCGCTTCCCGCCGGCTGCACCTGCACTTCCTGCACACGCCGCTGGAGATCGTGGAAGGCACCGGCGACGGCGCCGGCCACGTGGCGGCGATCAGGTTCGAACGCAACGAGCTGGACGGCACCGGCAACGTCCGCGGCACCGGCGAAATCGTGGAGTACCCGGTCCAGGCGGTCTACCGGGCCATTGGCTATTTCGGTTCCGAACTGCCCGAAGTCGGCTACGATGCCCGCCGCGGCGTGATCCCCAACGAGGGCGGCCGCGTGGTGGACGCGGACGGCAACCCGGTACCCGGCATCTACGCCACCGGCTGGATCAAGCGCGGACCGGTGGGCCTGATCGGCCACACCAAGGGCGATGCGCTGGAGACCATCGGCTTCCTGCTGGAGGACAGGCTGGACCTGCCGGCCGCCGACGAGCCCGGCGAGGAGGCCATCATCAAGTTGCTGGAGGAGCGCGGCGTCGCCTACACCACGTGGGAAGGCTGGTTGAAGCTGGACGCCCACGAGCGCGAGCTCGGAGCTTCTTTTGTCCCTGAGAACAACGACGGCGGTGCTTCCGCCGTCGAGCGCGAACGGGTCAAGGTGGTTCCGCGCGAAGAGATGGTGAAGATTTCGCACCACTGATGCAGCGGCCCCGGGTGGCGGCTAGCGCTTGACGTAGAAGCGCAGAATGTCGCCGCCCGGCAGCTCCACGTGTACTTTGTCGTCGCCTGGTGTGCTGAGGCGGGCTTCAGGGTAGGCCAAACGCAGGCTGCGGAGCAGCGTGAGATACGGATCCGGCGGCAAAGCATCCGCTCCGGGTTGCATAGCGGGAGCCGGACGGTGGAGCCACGCCCGGAGGCGCCCTCCGAACCGCTGCAGCAGAGACTGTACTGGAGCCACCATCGTCATCCTTGCTCGCTATGCTGCCGGCCGCCGGCATAGTGTCCGGTACCCCCGTTGCGGCCCTTCCACTCAGTATGGGAGCCGCCGGCCATAAGTGTGCGAGGTGTTCCGGCAAGTCGCAGAAGAACCTTTCAATCCGTCCTCCCATCACAGCGACTATGCTGAAGCCGGGCCGGATAACCACAGCGACCGCAGGCGCCCGGATGGGCTTCAGGCCGGTCCCTGGTTCCCCGCCGGTTCTACGTCCGAGCAAAAGGAGGCAGGGGCACCCCTATGGCCAGGCCGCAGAATCCGCAGCGCAAGCCGCAACTGCTCGAAGACATTCTGGACTACCTGCAGGACAAGAACCTGGCCGACCTGTCGTTTCGCCCGTTGGCCGAGGCCCTGGGCATCAGCAGCTACATGCTGGTCTATCATTTCGGGCACCGCGAACAGCTGCTCGAAGAGATCGTGCACCGGGTGCAAACCGATCTCTCCGCGCCGACGCCGGAGCAACTCGCGGGCCTGGACGGACCGCAACTGCGGCGGCTGCTGCGTCAGGTCTGGGAGCGGTCGCAGACTCCGCACAGCCGCGCCCTGCAGCGTTTGGGTTTCGAAGCAGCCATCCAGCAGGCAGCCACCCAGGCACACCGCACCGGCCCACCCCTGCGCCCGCCGGGGTTCGTCCTGTGGCGCGATGCGGCAACCGGGTGGCTCCGGTCCCGCGGGGCAGGGGAGCAGAGGGCAGCGGCGGAAGGAACGCTGTTCGCCGCCGGTTTGTGCGGCCTGTGGTTCGGGCAGGTGGTCACGGACCAGTCGGGGGAGCCGGCGGCAGCCTTTGACCTGCTGCTGGAACGCTTGCTGGCGGCTGCTGGGTAACAGGATGCTCCCGCCCACGCAGCGGCTTGCCTTGGGTCGCTGAATAAAAGTCCGAACGGGCCCGTTGCTCAGGGGTCTGCACCCACCGGTTCCGTCGCCTGGCGGCGGGCGCCCCTCCGGCGCCGGTTGGCAAGCGCCCTCCGTCGCCCGACGGCAAGCGCACTCCGCCCCCTCCCCGCGCCCGGCGCCCCGCCGTCGTGATTCGGTGCGGGCTCGCATAGGCTGGGGGAGTGACGAACGAAATGCCGCTCGATGAAGAACAGACCCAACGGGTTGTCAGCCTGGCAATGGACCTGGCCCGCGAGGGCAGGACGGGCGAACTGGTGGAGTTCCTCGACCACGGGTTCCCCGTTGATGCGCTGGACCCGGACCGCAACACCCTGCTGATGCTGGCTGCCTACCACGGGCAGGAAGAGACCGTGGGCATGCTGCTGGAGCGCGGGGCCAACCCGGATATCCGCAACATCCGGGACCAGTCTCCGATTGCCGGTGCCCTGTTCAAGGGCGAGGACGCAGTCGTGGCCAAGCTGCTGGCAGCCGGAGCGGACGTGGATGCCGGCACCCCGACCGCCCGCGATGCCGCCAAAATGTTCGGCCGCGAGCACCTGCTGGAGAAGTAAGGTTCTGCAACAAAAAACTGCCCGGGACCGGCCGCAATGGCTGGTCCCGGGCAGTTTCATGCCGTCACGGGCTTAGGCGTTAGGCCGAGTCCGTGTTCACGTCGACCGGGGAAATCTTGCCGGCCTGCAGGGCTTCGATGGCCTTGCGCACGCCTTCGCCGTAGGCCGGGTCGGCCTTGGTGCAGTTGGCGATGTGGCGTTCGATGGTCGCCTGGGAAGCGCCGTCGATGGCACGGGCGGTGTTCTCGAAGAGTACCTGCCGCTGCTCGGCGGTCATCTTCTCACGGAAGAGGATGCCGGGCTGCTCGTAGTAATTGTCGTCATCCTCGCGGAAGTTGAACCGGTCGGCCACAGCTCCCACGGCCTGGGCCGGGTCGCGGTAGGCCGGCTGTTCCTGCCAGCGGCCGTAGCCGTTCGGATTGATGCCCGGGGTCGCGCCCTGGTTGCCGTCAACGCGCATGGCGCCGTCACGGTGGAAGGAGTTGACCAGGCCGGCGCCGCGCGGGTAGAAGTCATGCTGCATCTGGGCAAGGTCGAACAAGGCAAGCGGTTGTTTGAGCGGATGGACCGGGCGGACAAATACTGGAAGTACGATCCGGGTGATGT
>NZ_JBNHHB010000299.1:0-5090 GCF_059091905.1 Arthrobacter sp. Dra40 | reverse complement strand
GGGCGGGAACGGGCGCCTGGCCGGTGCGGGCGTGGACGGCCGCGGGAGCCGGTTCAGCGCCGACACCCGGTGCGGGTACCGGCGCCGGCGACGCCAGGGCGGGTCCGCCGCCGTCCGGGGCGGCTACCGGGCCGCCGTCCTGGTCGTCCGGCTGCTGGACCGGAGGTTGTGATGGGTGCGAAGTCATAGGACCACGCTAACAACGCAGTGTTCGCCCCGGCATCATCCGCAAGGACTAATAATTCTCCGTCACGGCGGCACGCTCGTACTGCGGCGCCCAGGCCAGTTCGTGGCCCAATTCGACGGCGGCGCGCTGCCACCAGTGCGGGTCCCGCAGTGCCGCCCGTGCGAGCAGTACCGCGTCTGCCGCGCCCTCAGTGATGATGGAGTCGGCCTGCGCTGCCCCGGTGATCAGACCGACGGCACCCGTCGGGACGCCGCTCTGGCGCCTGATGGCGGCAGCGAAAGGCACTTGGTAGCCCGGCCGCAGCGGAATTTTGACCCCATGCACCGCACCGCCGCTGGAGACGTCCACCAGGTCCACCCCGCGGGCAGCTGCCTGCGCCACAACGTCGGCCACAGCATCCGGCTCCAAACCGCCGTCTGCCCAGTCGGTGGCGGAAACGCGGAGCAGCAGCGGCATGGCGTCGGGAATGACGCCGCGGACGGCGTCGACCACCTCGAGCAGCAGCCGCGCACGCTTGGCTGCCGTACCGCCCCAGTCGTCGGTCCGGGTGTTGACCAGCGGCGAGAGGAACTGGTGCAGCAGGTAGCCGTGGGCCCCATGGATTTCCATGGTGTCGAAGCCGGCCCAGACGGCACGTGCTGCGGCGTCCCGGAAATCGGCGATGACTTGGCGGATGCCGGACTCGTCCAGGGCAGCCGGCGCATCGTAGCGTCCGAACGCCTCGGCGGTCGGGCCCACGGATTGCCAGCCACCTTGGGCCTGCGGGACGGATCCGGATTCCCGGGCGAAGGGCGCGTAGGTCGAGGCCTTGCGCCCGGCGTGGGCCAGCTGAATGCCGATCTTGGTGTCCGCCGAGCCGTGGCGGTGCACGAACTCGGTGATCCGGCTCCACACCTGGGCCTGCGCGTCGGTCCAGATGCCGGTGTCTTCCGGACTGATCCGGCCGGTCGCGTTGACCGCAGTCGCCTCGGTGAGGATCAGCGCCGCACCGCCGGCGGCGAACTGGCCCAGATGCATGAGGTGCCAGTCGTTCGGCGTCCCGGGCGCATCCTCCGGCCGCACCGAGTATTGGCACATGGGCGCCACCCAGCCGCGGTGCCTCAGCTGTAAGCCGCGCAGTTTCAGCGGTTCGAACAGGCCGCTACCCACAGGAAGCCCCATGCTAAAAGAGCGCCCTGGCCAAAGCCTGCCGGGCCTTGGAGACCCGCGGATCTGCGCTGCCCACCACATCGAACAGCTCCACGAGCCGTGCCCGGGCAGTTTCCCGCTCGTCCCCGGCATGGCGGCTGATGAATCCGACAAGGCGGGCGAAGGCGTCCTCGACATGGCCGCCGGAGACATCCAGGTCGGCTACGGCCAGCTGCGCCTGCAGGTCATCCGGCTGGTCCGCGGCAGCGGCCCGCAGCGCCTGGGCGTCTGCCCCCTGCAGCCGCTGCAGCAGCTGGACCTGGTACAGCCCGGTGCGGGCCTCGTTGTCCGCCGGCTGTTCGGCCAGCGCCTTCTCGTAGGCCTCAGCCGCGCGCCCGTAATCGCCGGCCTCGATGGCGTCGAACGCTTCCTGATGCAGCGGTGGCAGCGGCTTCTCTTCCTCGGCCGGAGCGTCAGCTGCCCCCGGGGCGGTGCCGGTCACGCCATTGGCCTGTGCGACTTTGAGCAGCTCATCGACAAACTGCCGCAGCTCTTCGGCGGATGCTGCACCCTGGAACAACGGGATCGGCTGTCCCTTCAAGAGCGCGACGACAGCCGGCACGCTCTGCAACTGGAAGGCCTGCGCGATGCCCGGACTGGCATCGACGTCCACCCGGGCCAGCACGAAACGGCCCGCGTACTCGTTCACGACCTCCGCCATGGTGGCCGCCAGTTGCTGGGCGAGGTCGCTCCATGACGCGGTCAGTTCAACGATCACGGGGACCTGGGCGGAAAGCTGCACGAGCGCCTGGAAGCTCTGCTCGTTGACCTCGACGGTGTAGCCGGCGGTTTCGCCTTCGCCGGGCGCCCCGGGTGCCGGCATGCCCCCTGCCGGCGGCTGCGGCTTTTTCAGCGCGGACAGGTCAACAGCACCGCGCAGGCTGATGGGAGACGGCGCGGGGCCCTGTCCTGGAGTTGGAGTGGTCATGGCATCACACTAATACGTCTTGGTCGGGGTCAGGAATTTCCTGACCGGGCCGGCGGTGCCCGCCCGGTCAGGCCGATGCTACTTCAGTTTGGCGTCCACCAGGCCCTGGGCAACGCCCACCACGGTGAGCAGTTCCTTTGAACCGGCCGGCGGAACGTACAGGAAGACCGATTCGCCATAGGTCACGTCCACGCCTTTAGTCGTGGAGTCCTCCCCTGCCAGTGCTGCAAACTCGGGAGAGAGTTCCACCGTGGCACCGGCTTCGGCAGGAAGGCTGCTCATCACGGACTTCATGTGGCCGGCCACCACGGCACCGCCGTCTGCGGTGCGCAGCGCCCTGAGTGACTTGCCGTCGATGCTCCGGCTGAAGGAGATATCGGCATTTTCATTGGATTCGACCTGGTCTTTTTGGAACGCCTGGATCTGCTCGGAGAACGTGTTCTTTCCGATCTTGCCCTTATGCGCGCCGTCATCGAGGTTGTCGGCGACCATCTGAACGGCCTTCTGCGGCGAGTAGAGCAAGCCGTCCCCAGCGTCCAGCGGTACCGCCGGGGTGCCACCGCTCTCGGTGGAGACCTGCGGGAAGGTGGTACCCGGCAGCATCTGCAGCGCACCCTCCATCCGGTAGTTCGAGCGCGGATCCTGCTGCACCAGCACGATCACCTGCGGAACGGGGTTGTCCTCGCCTTCGGTGACCGTCACAACGGTCCGTGGCCACTCTGCGCTGGTGCTGACCATCGAGGTCAGGATGGGCCCGGCAGCCACCGGCACGGGAGCCGCGGCCTTGCCGTTTTCAGCCCGCACCGTGTAATTGGCCTCGCGGACCGTCAGCGCAGCTCCGGCGACCCGCGCTTTCAGCTTGCCGGCGTCCTGCGCCGAGTCGGCAGCCTTCACTGCGGCTGCGACCGAATCCATGATCCGTGTCAGCTGGCCCTCCAAGACCACCGGGTAGCCGGCGGCTTCCCCGGCTTCCGGGGATGGAGCTGCCTGGGCGGGGAGCACCGAACCGGTGGCAAGTACGACGGCGGCGCCCGCCGCGGCTGCGGCACGCAGGCCCAGCGCAGGGCGGACCATCAGGGATCGGCGGCCCGCTGCCCGGCCGCTCTCGTCCGGCTTGGCCGCGCCAGACGCGCCGGGCGCCCCGGCCACGGTTCCATCAACGGTGCCAACCGGAACGCTGCCGCCGGAACGGCCCAGCGGCGCCGTCGCCGGTCCCCCTGCGGCGGGGCTGTCGGTTCCGCTCCCGTTTCCGGGGCCTGCATCGTCACCGGTGCCCGGACGGTTCGGGCGTCGGGACACTACGGCCATCGCCACCCCGAGCACCAGCAGCAGGGCTCCGATGATGAGCAGCGCCAGCGACCACGGCACGGAGGTGTCGTTGGGCCAGGTGATGGTCACGGTGGTGGGTGCTGGCTGGGTGCCGTCGGCGGCCAGCAGGATGGACCATTCCCCGTCGGCCGGTGCCAGCCAGCGGTGCTCAACAGTGCCCTTGCCCTGCTGCTGGCTCACCCACAGATCCGATCCGGCCGGGTTGGGCACCTTGGCCTCGCCCTCGGTCACTGTCCCCTGCAGCTCGCCGTCCTCGATGCCGGTCAGGGAGGTGTGCGCCGCCTCCCCGACCCAGGCGTCAACGTCGCCGGCCCGGCCGATGGCCAGCAGGAACTCGCCGTCGGCCTCCACCGTAACGTCCACTTCTTCTTCGTGGACACCAAAGACTTCCGGTTCGATGACGGTCACCGGCGCGGTGGCATCCGCTGCCGTATAGCTGGCTGACGCCCGCTCCGGCGGTGCCCAGACGGTCCGCTGCGCAATGCCCAGCGCGATGGCCAACAGCCCGATCACCATCAGGGCTACTGAAATCTTGAAACGCACAAAAATACCAATCGTCGATCGCTGCAGGAAGGAAGGGCTGCAGGTCCGCCCAAGCCTTCAGGGGCCGGCCGGTTGCCCGCCATCGGTCAAACTTTATAACCCTATGGTAACGAACCGCGTGTGCCGTTCGGGCGAGGCCCGATTCACCCGGCCATGATCGCTGTCCCTGATGCCGGGACATCCGCTGCCTCAGCCCGGCGGACTGGTAGTCTTTCGCTCAGAATTGCCCGTGTCCTGCGCCTATGCTGTTTACCGCGCGACAGAAGCGCCCGCCCGCAGCTTCAGTGGCTGCAGGCGGAAGAGAGGATCTGGCGTGAGCGAACACCGGGACAGCCCGATGCCCCCGGCCGGAGGCGGATCGGCCGCCGAGGGCCGGCGGGCTGCTGCCGATGAGCGTGCCGGAGGAGGCGGATCGGCCGCCGAGGGCCGGCAGCCGGCTGCGAACGAGCGGGCCGGGGCGGTGCCCTCGGTGCCTGTGACGGCGGCGCGCCGGCGTGCAGTCCTGGGCGCCCTCGGGCGTATCGGGGCGTCAATGCCCCGCGCGCGGCCACGCATCCGTTTCGAAATGCCGCCCGAAGATGACGCTCCGGCCGGTGCGCGTCCTGAGCCCGCGAGGTCAGAGTTCTCCCCCGCGCGGCATCCGATTCACTTTGGGTTCATGGCCACGGTCGGCGTGGGTTTCGCCCTGCTGCTCTACTTTGTGCTCACCAATGTGGGGGAACTGCTGGCGTGGATTGCGGCGGCGCTGTTCATTGCCCTGGGGCTGGATCCGATCGTCCGGTGGCTTGAACGCAAGGGGCTCCCGCGTCCGGCCGGCGTCATCATTGTGGTGCTGCTGCTGGCCGGGCTGATCGCTGCGTTCATCTCCACGCTGATCCCCACCATCGTCAATCAGACCACCCAGATCGTGGCCAA
>NZ_JBNHHB010000298.1:0-5124 GCF_059091905.1 Arthrobacter sp. Dra40 | reverse complement strand
GAGTTTAACCCCGACCCTTCATTAGCAGTGAAGTCCATTCGGCCGCTCTGGCACGTCTCCAAACGCTATTGCTAGCCACACAAGACTACCCAGAACCGCGGTCCAAGAGCAAAACCGGACACCGATCAGTCCGTCAGCGAGCGCCAGAGGAAAGCGTGGGAGAGGGCCTGCAGCCGGGCCGTCTGCTTGTTGTCGCTGGCACCGGCATGGCCGCCCTCGAGCGCCTCGTGGAACCAGACGTTTTCCACCCCCAGCTCCTGCATCCGGGCCGCCATTTTCCGGGCCTGCACCGGGCCCACCCGGTCATCGGAGGTAGCCGTCCAGATAAGGGAATCCGGGTATTCCGTACCCTGCTGGAGCAGGTGATAGGGCGAGAACGTGCGGATGAACTCCCACTGCGCCGGATCCTCGGGATCCCCGTACTCGGCAATCCAGGAGTAGCCGGCGGAGAGCTTCGTGTAGCGGGCCATATCCAGCAGCGGCACCCCGCATGACACCGCGCCGAACAGATGCGGGTAGCTGGTCAGCATGTTCCCGACCAGCAGCCCGCCGTTCGACCCACCGGCGCAGCCCAGCCGCTCCCTCCGGGTGACGCGGCGGTCCGTCAGGTCCTGCGCCACGGCCGCGAAGTCCTCGTAGGCGCGGTGCCGGTTGGCCTGCAGCGCCGCCCGGTGCCAGCCCGGACCGTACTCGCCGCCGCCGCGGATGTTGGCCACCACGTACACGCCGCCGCGACCATCCGGGGTGCGCTGTTCCAGCCACGCCCGTCCCACCGTGCCGCTGTAGCCGGGGGTCCTGGCCACTTCGAACCCGCCGTAACCCGAGAGCAGCACCGGATTGCCGCCGTCGTACTCAAGATTCTTGGGGCCCACCTGGAAGTAGGGGACCTGCGTGCCGTCCTTGGAAGTGGCGAAGTGCTGCTGGACCTCATAGGCGGAGGCGTCAAAGTACGACGGCGAAGCCTTGACTTCCAGCGCCGGCCCGCCAATGGTGCCGCGGGAGAGGGTGGACGGGGTGAGGTAGCCGGTGGCCACCAGCCAGTAGTCGTCGGACTCTTCGTCGTCCACCGCTGAAGCGTCCACGGCGTGCAAGGGCGGACAGTCCTGCAGTTCGGCGGCAGCCCAGTCCGCAGCCGGATCCAGCACCCGGACCTGCGAGGAGACATCATGCAACAGGTTCAGCAACAGGTAATTCCTGGTCCAGCTCCAGGACTGCAGCGAGGTCGCCGCATCAGGGGCGAACAGCACCTGCACGGAGCGGTCTCCGGCCAGGAAGGGCTCCAACTCGGCGGCGAGCAGCGAACCCGCCGGGTGGACGGTGCCGTTCAGGTCCCAGTCGCCCTGCGGCCGGAGCAGCAGCCACTGGCGGTGCAGGTCAACGTTCACGTCGGTCGGGACGTCGATGGGCAGCCACTCGCCGCCGCGCCGAAGGTAGGTGCAGTAGTTGAAGAAATCGATCACATCCACCGCGACGTCGCGCTCGAACCCGGGTGTGGGGTCGTGTCCCACCTGGGCCAGCATGTGGTCCTCGGGCACGTCAAAGTATTCCCCGGCTGCCTCCGGTGCCTGGCCGCGGCGCAGGATGCGGCTGGTCCGCGGGTAGGAGGAGGTGGTCAGCGAACCGGGGCCGAAGTCGGTGCCCAGCAGGATCCGGTCCTCGTCCAGCCAGGAGGCATAGCTCTTGGCCACCGGGATGTCGAAGCCGCCGGGCACGAACGCGCGGTCCTCGACGTCGAACTCACGCAACCGGACCGCGTCGCCGCCGTCGGGGGAGAGCCGCAGCATGGCACGGCGGTAACTGAAGCCGTCGGCCGGGCGCAGGAAGACGGAGCCGGCATAGACCCAGTCAACGCCCTCGGCGGCGGCCAGCGCGTCAACGTCCAGCAGTACCTCCCACTGCGGGGAATCGGTCAGGTAGCTCTCCCACGTGGTGCGGCGCAGCAGGCCGCGCGGGTTGGCCTTGTCGCGCCAGAAGTTGTAATAGTAAGGGCCGCGCTTGGTGACGGCGGGGATTCTGTCCTCGGCGTCGAGGACTTCCAGGATGTCTGCTTCCAGAGCGGTGAACTGTTCGTCCACGAGCTTGGTTTCGGTGCGCAGGTTCTGGGTCTTCACCCACTCCAAGGGCTTGTTGCCGTGGATGTCCTCGAGCCAGATGAAGTCGTCCTGGGGCAAATGCTGCGTGTCCTGAGCCATGGACCCATCCTAGGCATGCTGCCCGAGCCCTCCCTTGCCAACCCGTAGGCTAGAAGGCATGGACAATCCGGGCAGCTACAGTGTGGCGATCGTGGGCGCCGGCCCGCGCGGCACGTCGGTGCTGGAGCGGCTGCTGTCCAACCACCGGGCCCAAGGCGGAGCCGGATTACGGATCCACCTGATCGATCCCTTTCCGCCCGGCGCCGGGCATGTCTGGCGGCCAGGTCAGTCCCGGCTGTTCCTGATGAACACCCCCTGCCTGTTTCCCACGGTGGTGCCGGCACCGGGTACTGCGCAGGTGGGCCCCGAACCAGTGGCCGGGATGACCTTCGAGGCCTGGCGGTCCGCGGTGGCAGCGGGCAGCATCACGGACGTGCCCGCGGATGACCGTGAGGAGGCGGAGTCGCTGGGGCCGGCCGATTTTCCCAGCCGGGCCCTCTACGGACGCTACCTGACCTGGATTTTTGCGCAGCTGGCCGCCCGGACCGGGGCGGAGGTGTCGCTTACTATCCACGGGGCCGAAGCCGTCGGGCTCACGCAGCAGGACGGCGCGTGGCAGCTTGAGCTGGACCACGGCGCCACCGTCACGGCGGACGCCGTGGTGCTGGCCCTGGGACACGTGGCGGCGGCGCTGAACCCGGAGCAGCAACAGCTTCAGGATGCCGCTGCCCGCTTCGGCCTGAACTACCTGCCGCCCAATGTTCCGGCGGACGTGGACTGGGGCCGGATCCCGCCCGGGCGCACGGTGCTGGTGCGTGGAATGGGACTGAACTTCTTCGACGTCATGGTGCAGGTGACGCTGGGCCGTGGCGGGCAGTTCCTGCCGGCCACCGAGACAGAGCCGCTGCGCTATCTCCCGTCCGGTAAGGAACCGCGCCTGGTGGCCGGCTCCCGCCGCGGCACTCCGTACCGGGCAAAGGCCCGGATTGACAGCTACATTCCCGCCGGCGTGGAGCTTCGGCACTTCACCGCCCACGCTGCCAGCCTGTTCGCCGAAGCCGGCGTCCAGCCAGGCTTCGACCATGACCTGTGGCCGATGCTGCAACGCGACGTGTACTGGACCTACTATGCGACGCTGGCCAGGGTGGAACCGGAGTGCCTGAGCGTGCCGCCGGCGGAGCTCCTGACCGGACTGGACCAGTTGCTGGCTGAGAAATGGGAGCCCGGCAGCCGCACCCTGCAGGCGCGGGTAGGGGCCTACCTGTCCGGGCGGGTGGCAGAGGCCAGGCTGCTGGATGTGGAGGCACTGGCCAAGCCGTTCAACGGACGCAACTTTGCCTCCGCCGCAGAACATCAGCTGGCGGTGCTGGAGTACCTGGATGCTGACGCGGAAGGCTCGGCCCGCGGCACCGATGATCCGCTCAAGATGGCCATCGGGGCGCTCAACGCAGGGCGCTCGCTGCTGAAGAAGATCGTGGCCGACGGCGGCATCACCGAAGAATCCTGGCTTGCCGAACTGCGCGGCTGGTTCGAACCGCTGGTGGAAGGCCTGGCCAGCGGTCCGCCCGCCCAGCGCATCGAGCAGCTCGCTGCCTTGGCACGCGCAGGCATTGTCCGGTTTGCCGGACCGGAACCGGTCTACGACGTGGACCCGGACAGCGGCCGGTTCCGCGTCACCTCGCCATGGGTCGAGGGCGCCGAATACAGCGGCGCCTACCTGGTCGAAGCGATGATGCCCGCCAACCGGGTGGCCCACAACCGGTCGCCGCTGCTGCGCCGGATGCTCGAGGACGGTTTCGTCCGGCCCCGGCTGATGATCGGGCCCAACGGACAGCCGGTCACCGGTTCAGGTCTGGACGTGACGCTGCCGCCGTACCGCCCGCTAAACCGGAACGGCCAGCCCATGGAGAGACTCTTCGTGATCGGACTGCAGCTGTCCTCGGTGCAGTGGGGCACATCGATTGCGGCCGAGGCCGGCGCATCCGGCGAAACCGGCGGCCGGACCTTGCAGGATGCGGACCGGATCGCGCGGGCCATCCTGACCGACGCCGGCAACAGGACCCTGGCCACTGACGATGGAATCCCCGCCGCAGTAGGCGCCGGGGCCCCGGCCGGGGACAAGGAATACCAGGCCGCAGCCGACGCGGGCGATATCCTCGCCGACGCCGATGATATCCTCGCCGTCACCGACGGGAGCCTCACCGCAGTCGACGCTCCCTAACCGGTCCCGCGGAGCCGGGCACCGGCGTCGTCGTTAACGGGGGTGCGGGAGCGGTGGCATGAATGCAGGGCCCGCCCCGGCGCGGGGAGGGCTGATTTGCCGGTCTAGCGCTTGGCGTCCTTGAGCGTGCCGGTGACGGTGGCCGAGCCTTTCTCGCCCAGCAGGCACAGGAGCTCGCGGTCCTTCTCGCCGGTCCAGCTTGCCTCGGTCGGGCTCAGGTAGGTCAGTTCCAGGGCTGAGTCGTCATGGGGGATGCCGACGAAGGCTTCGAACTCGGCCATGCAGAACGCTTTTGCCTTGGCCGCCACTTCCTTGTCGCCGGGAAAATCTCCGTCCGGCAAGTTGCTGGCGGCAAACGCCTCCAGTTCGTGCGCCTGGTCGCACGGCAGGAACTCCACCTCGGTCAAACGGTCCGTGTCCGGGTTGTTCAGGCAATCGCCCACCTTGATGGCGTAGGCGCCGGCGGAGGCGGCCTCGGTCACCGCACCGGATGCATCCCGGGGCGGTTCATCCGTTCCACCGCCACAGCCGCTCAGCGCTGCCAAGAGGACGACGGCGGCAGCCGCCTTCAGCGGGCGGCGGACGGGTGATGACTGGCTGGGCACGGGGGACTCCTCAGGCTGTAGTGCGAACGGGCTCCTAGCCGAGGTTATACCGGCGGCGCGGCGAGTCAGAATACTTGACGCGGGGATGGCGGTGCGGCTGTTCCCCGGCGGCGGCCAGCAGGCAGCTGTCGGAATGCAGCAGGTGCCCCGGCTTGGCAGCCGGGGC
>NZ_JBNHHB010000297.1:0-5177 GCF_059091905.1 Arthrobacter sp. Dra40 | reverse complement strand
GCCCCGGCGGCTAGTGATTTTTGGCACCGGAGTTCAGGCCTGGGAGCACCTGAAAACCTTCAACGACATATTCGAGCTTGGTGAAGTGGCAATCGTGGGACGTACGCCGGACGCTGCCACTAGGCTGGCCGCGAGAGCAGCAACGGAGCTGCATCTCAATGCCCGTCCCGCTGATGCTTCAGTGGTCTCCGACGCCGATTTGATCGTGTGTTGCACGGCATCCAACAAACCGCTTTTCGACGGCGCTTTGGTCTCCGACTCCGCGGTCATTGTTGCCATGGGCGCTCATGAACCCACCAGCAGGGAATTGGACGACATTCTCATGTCCCGAGCCAATGTCGTCGTGGAGTCGCTCGACAGCGCGCTGCGGGAGGCCGGCGATGTTGTGCAAGCGATTGCCTCAGGCGCTCTGGCTGGTCCTGAAGAACTGACAACTCTGGCAGAGCTCGTCTGCGGTCAACGCTCGTTCCCCGCGGGAGGGCCCTCAGTTTTCAAGACCACAGGAATGCCATGGCAGGACCTGGCTGTGGCCCGGTCAGTTGTAGCTGCCCACAGGGTTCCGCCCACGGAATAGACACGTGCTGCTGAGCGGCCTGCATCACCTACCCAAAGATTGGATAAGCCATGTCGCACACCACCGACACCCAAACCAAATACGTTGTCCAGGTTCGCAATTTGGCAAAGGCTTACGGTGACAATGTTGTCCTCCGTGACGTCTCGCTCTCTGTACCTGAAGGCTCCGTTACGGCAATGATCGGGCCTAGCGGTGCGGGCAAGAGCACGGTGCTTCGCTGCATGAACTTGCTTGAGAAACCGGACAGCGGAGAAATCGAGATCGACGGCCATGTGATCAACGCCGGGAAAAAGGTCACGCCAAAAAACCTTGCCGCGCTCCGCCGCAGCGCGGGGATGGTATTCCAACATTTCAACCTGTTTCCGCACATGACCGTGCTGCGTAACATCTCCCTCCCTCAGGAGCGGATCCTGGGTCGAAGCAGAGACGAGGCAAACACCAAAACCATGGAACTGCTGACGAGGATGGGATTGGCCGACAAGGCGGACCACTATCCAGCGCGCTGTTCAGGTGGCCAGCAACAGCGAATCGCCATCGCCCGCGCCCTCGCTCTCGGGCCGCGCGTGATGCTGTTCGATGAGCCCACATCGGCACTGGACCCCGAGGTAGGGGTCGAGGTGCTCGAAGTGATGAAGGAACTCGCCCGCGAGGGGATGACTATGGTCGTGGTCACCCACGAAATGGGATTCGCCGCCAACGTGTCGAACGAACTGGTTGTCATGGCTGACGGCGGCATCATCGAAAGTGGTGATCCCCGTCAGATCATGAGTGATCCGCAGCACGAACGGACACGTCGCTTTCTGCGCGCGGTGCTGGAGCGCTGATCGCCGTGCAGATGCTTCAGGCCATTGCCATAGGTCTTCCCCTAACAATCCTCGTCACCATTGTGGCGCTGCTCATCGGCACCGTCCTAGCGGTTCCACTCGTGGCCGGGCTGCGCAGCGGCAACCGGCTTCTATGGCTGCTCACGCGCGGGACCATCGATCTGCTCCGCGGCATCCCACCTGTCGTGTGGTTGTTCATCCTTTACTACGGGGTGTCTATCGGCGCATTACGTATGTCCGCTCTTCAAGCCGCGGTGATTGGACTTGGGCTAGTTTCTGCCGCTTATCTTGCCGAGATCTTCCGCGGAGCCATTGGATCTGTGCATCAGGGACAGTGGGAAGCCAGTTCGGCCCTCGGTTTCCGTACGGGCACAGCTTGGGGCAGGGTCATAGGACCACAAGCTTGGCGGACGGCCATCCCGGCGTATACGACATACGGCATCGGCCTGCTGAAGGACTCATCAATTGCCTCAACGATTGGCGTTGCCGAAATTGTCTACATGTCCAACCAGTACGCCCGCCAGTCCGGGGAAGGCATTCTAATCTTCTTCATCGCCGCAGGCGTCTACATCGCACTTAGTATGCCGTTGGGCGTGCTGTCCAGGCACTTGGACACCAAGATGCGGAAGGTTGTAGCCCGATGAATGCCCTGCTCCCTGACATCGTCACGATTCTCCCCACACTGCTCGATGGTCTGCGGATTAGTCTGACGCTGACGTTCTTCAGCCTGCTCTTCGGTCTTCCTTTTGGAATGCTGTTCTCCTTCGGCGTTACTGCGGAGAACAAAGTTTTCCGCTATGTTTCTGTTTTCATCGTTGAGGTCGGACGCGGTGCTCCCGCCTTGGTCCTGCTGCAGTTGATGTACTACGGCCTTCCAAATGTGGAAATCACCCTCACTTCGCTCGTTTCCGCGTGCTTGGCACTCATGTGGACGACGGCGGCATACACGGCCGAACTCATCCGCGGCGGCATCCAGTCGGTGCCTCAAGGCGAGATTGAAGGTTCCGACGCACTGGGGATGAGCGTCCGCGACCGGTTACGGTTCATCGTCATCCCGCAGGGTATGCGCATCGCTTTACCATCCTTGATGGGTTTCGCGGTCCTGCTGTTCCAAGCAACTTCGTTGGCCTACACGGTCGCCGTTCCGGAGCTGATGAGCCAGGCATACTCAACTGGTTCCTCAACCTTTAAGTACCTGCCCGCGTTCATAGCTGCAGGTCTCTTGTATGCAGCAATCTCAATTCCTGCAACTTGGCTTTCGGTGCTGACGGAGAAGCGTCTTAGCCGTCATCTGTAGGAGGATAACCTGGCACGAAGCACGGAATAGGCCAGTTAGAGTCACCGCGAGTGTTGCCTGTGGCGGACATGGAATGTGGGGAGTTGTTCTCGGTCCGGCCAGCGGCCGCTTACTCGCCGACGAGATCTTGCTGGGCCGCCCTCCTCCCCCGCTCAAGCCCTTTAAGCCACTCAGGAAGTAAGGCGTGCTGTCTCCGATGGCTCAATGACTCCTTCATCTCGGCCGCCTCAAGTGTGGTCAATTCCGTTGGGCTAGACAAGGTCTGACCAATCGGTCAGCGGGGTCGAGCACCGCGAACGGCGCCCGGCCTGCTAATGCAGACCGGGCGCCGTTGCGTGTTCAGCGTGCCTGGCTACCGGGCCGCCGGGGCGAGGGACGGGGAGGCCGCGGCGACCGGGGTCTCCGGCTGCCTGCCCTGCAGGCAGGCGATGATGTTCCGGGCCGGCAGCGCCACGTATTCGCGCAGCGAGACGTTGCTGCGGTAGGCCGCGTGGGGCGTGATGATCGTCGACGGGTGGACCACCAGCGGGTGGTCGGCCGGGGCCGGTTCCTCCGCCAACACGTCCAGCATGGCCCCGGCGATGTGGCCGGAGTCCAGGGCGGCGCAGAGCGCCTGTTCGTCGACGAGGGCGCCGCGCGACACGTTCACCACATAGCTGCCCGCCGGCAGGACGGCGAGGTTCTCGGCGTCGAGCAGGTTCCGGGTTTCCTCGGTGAGCGGGGTGTGCAGGCTGACCACGTTCGAGGCCGCCAGGACCTCGGCAAGCTCGCACCGGCGCACGTCGGCCGGCCACGCCTCGTCGGGCACGAACGGGTCGTAGGCGATGACGGACCCGAAGACCGGGGCCGCCAGGCCCGCCAGGTACTGGGCGATGCGCCCGAACCCGACGAGCCCCAGGGTCAGCTCGCTGATCCGCGGCGGCACCGGGATCCCCTCCCCCGTCCAGTCCCCGCGCCGGGTGGCGGCCTGGGAGCGCGGGAGCTCACGGATGAGCGAGAGCATGCCGGCGAAGGCGTGCGTGGCGACGTCGCGGGTGGCCACCGAGGGCACGTTGCAGACCGTGATGTTCCGGGCGGCCGCGGCCTCCAGGTCCACCATGTCGAAGCCCGCGGACATGGTGGCCACGGCCTTCAGGTTCGGCATCGCGGCGATCATCTCGGCGTCCAGGGTGGCGTAGCCGAGGATGATCCCCTCGCACCCGGCCGCGGCGTCGAGGATGGCGCCGCGGTCACGGGTGTTGAGGTAGTGCGCCTCGATGCCGGCCTCGGCCAGCAGTTCCAGGGCAACGGAGTAGTCGAGGTCCTCGGCGTCGGTAATAATAACCCGGGCGCTAGACGTCATGCCCGGCCGTCCTGCGCGAACAGCTGCGCGGGCACGTGCATGAGCTGGACCCCGCCGTCGGCCAGGGCCTGGCGGATGGCCGGGGCCAGCTCGGCGGCCTCGTTGATCCGCCGGCCGGTGCCGCCGAAGGCGGTGGCCAGGGCGGCCCAGTCGGGCTGCACGAGCTCCACGCCCACGGGCTCGATGCCGCGGTCCAGCTCGTTCTGGCGGATCTCGCCGTAGCCGCCGTTGTCGGCGCACACCACCACCAGGTCCAGGCGCTGTTCGACGGCGGTGATTAGTTCCTGCACCGCGAACATCAGCGCGCCGTCGCCCACCACGCAGACCACCGGGCGGTCCGGCGCGCCGATGCGGGCGCCGATCGAGGCCGGCAGCCCGTACCCGAGCGTGGCGTAGGCCGGGGTGTAGAGCAGCGAATGCGGCCGGTCCTGCGGCACGAAGCTCGCCGTGCCCAGGTAGGTGGCCTGGGAGGAGTCGCCGCCGATGATGGTCGACGGCGGCACGGCGGCCGCTACCTGTTCGGCCAGCGCGGCGAACTCCGGGGACAGCTCACGGGCGGCGTCGCGCAGCACCGGGCGCAGACGCGCTGCGCGGTCGGCGCCGCTCTCGGCCCGCGGCGGGACACCGCCGTCGTTGTTTTCCTGCAGTGCGGCGAGCAGTTGGGGCACGACGGCGGCGCTGTCGCCGACCAGCGGAACGTCGGCCGCGATGTTCTTGGCCATTTGGCCGGCCAGGATGTCCACCCGGATCACCGTGCCGCGCGGCTGCAGCTGGTTGAACCAGAGCTCGGCCTCGCCCACCTTGGAGCCGATGACCAGCAGGACATCGGCGTCTTCGCAGAGCTGCTGGGCGGGATCGAGGCGGATGTCCGAGCCCAGCGCCAGCGGATGCGATTCAGGGATGGCACCCTTGCCGTTGAGCGTAGTGACCACGGGGGCGTCCAGCGCTTCGGCCAGTTGCAGCAGGTTCCCGCCGGCGCGCAGCGAACCGCCGCCGGCCAGCAGCACCGGCCGGCGCGACTCGGCCAGCAGCTGGGCGGCATGCCGGATGGCCTGGTCGGACGCGCCGGCCGGCTCCCGCCGGGGCGCGGCCTGCAGCAGGTCCGCCGGAGCGTCGCTCGGTCCCTCGAGCAGGTTGAGC
>NZ_JBNHHB010000296.1:0-5181 GCF_059091905.1 Arthrobacter sp. Dra40 | reverse complement strand
GATGCGAATGGGCGCCGTTCCCCTTGCGGGGGAACGGCGCCCATTCGCGTGTAAGCCGTACGGACCGGGCAGGCAGCACCCGGGTTCAGCTGCCAGGGCAGCCTTGTCCGGGGACCCTATTCGGCGTTTGCGCCAACCTTGTCGGTCAGGCGGCTGGTCTCGTCCTGCCACTCCGAGGCTTTCGAGCGAAGCTGCGGCTCATGCTGCCGGGCGTGGTGCCCGCAGAAGAGGAGTTCGCCGCCGGAGGAGGCCAGGACCACCCGTACATAGGCCTGGGCGCCACATCGGTCGCAGCGGTCCATTGCGGTCAGTTCACGGGGGGCTAGGGCTGTTGTCATGATGACCTCCTTACGAGTGCGTCTACCCATACAACCATCTGATGCCCGGAAAACTTCGCAGGTTTGGGTTACTTTCGCTCACCGCGTATCACGTCTGGGTAACAGCCGGGAGGTGCGTCACATGCCGTGGCGGGCCTCGGCGCGGTGCACAAGCCCGGCCGCAAAGGGGACTAGCCTAGTAACGGTCCGTTATTCGCGGCGGACCGCGGCCAAGGACCGCAGTTCTGTCTGCCAAGGAGCACTCGTACACGTGGCGCCAACGAAGTCTGAGTACACAGCACGCCATCTTTCCGTTCTGGAAGGATTGGAAGCCGTCCGGAAAAGGCCGGGCATGTACATCGGTTCCACCGATTCCCGCGGGTTGATGCACTGCCTGTGGGAGATCATCGACAACTCGGTGGACGAGGCCCTGGCCGGCTACGGGCAGAGCATCAAAATCACCTTGCACCCTGACGGCTCCGTGGAGATCCACGACGACGGCCGCGGCATCCCCGTGGACATCGAACCCAAAACCGGCTTGAGCGGCGTCGAGGTGGTCTTCACCAAACTGCACGCCGGCGGCAAGTTCGGCGGCGGCTCCTACACCGCTTCAGGCGGCCTGCACGGCGTCGGCGCCAGCGTGGTCAACGCGCTCTCGTCCCGGCTGGATGTGCAGGTGGACCGCGGCGGCAAGACCTACCAGATGTCTTTCCGGCGGGGCGAGCCGGGCAAGTTCATCGACACGGCCAAGGGGCCGGGCCCCGAGTCCGCCTTCGAGCCGTTCGTCACCGGTTCCAAACTGGAGGTGGTGGGCACTGCCAAACGCGGCGTGACCGGCACACGCATCAGGTACTGGGGCGACCGGCAGATTTTTACTCCGGACGCCAAATTCTCCTACGAAGAGCTGCAAAACCGGGCGCGGCAAACCTCCTTCCTGGTTCCCGGGCTGAAGATCACGCTGCGCGACGAGCGTAAACTGCCGGGCACCGCAGGCGAGGACGGCCGCTTCGAGGAAGTGTTCCACCACGACGGCGGCATCGCGGAGTTCGTTGAATATCTGGCCAACGACAGCGCCGTGACGGACGTCTGGCGCTTCCATGGTTCGGGCAAGTTCAAGGAAACCGTTCCCGTGCTCGACGAAAACGGCCACAGCAAGATTGCCGAGGTCGACCGGGACTGCGAAGTGGATGTGGCCCTGCGCTGGGGCATCGGGTACGACACCACGGTGCGCTCGTACGTGAACATCATTGCCACCCCCAAGGGCGGCACGCACCAGAGTGGCTTCGAACAGGCGCTGTTGAAGACCTTCCGCAAGGTGATCGAGGCCAATGCCCGCAAGCTCAAGGCAGGCAATGACAAGATCGAGAAAGACGACGTGTTTGCCGGCCTGACGGCTGTGCTCACCGTCCGGCTGGCCGAACCGCAGTTCGAAGGCCAGACCAAGGAGATTTTGGGCACTTCCGCTGTGCGGGCCATCGTGACCCGCGTGGTGGAGAAGGAACTGGCGGCGAAACTGGCGTCGTCGAACCGGGGGGACAAGGCCCAGTCCGCGCTCCTGCTGGAAAAGGTCGTCAGCGAGATGAAGTCCCGCATCTCGGCCCGCGTCCACAAGGAGACCCAGCGGCGGAAGAACGCGCTGGAAACGTCCTCCATGCCGGCTAAGTTGATTGACTGCCGCACCCAGGAAGTGGAACGGTCCGAGCTGTTCATCGTCGAGGGCGACAGCGCCCTGGGCACCGCCCGGCTGGCCCGGTCCTCGGACCACCAGGCACTGCTGCCGATCCGCGGAAAGATCCTCAACGTGCAGAAGGCGTCCGTGGGCGACATGTTGTCCAACGCCGAGTGCGCCGCCATCATCCAGGTAGTGGGCGCGGGGTCGGGACGCAGCTTCCAGCTCGATGCCGCCCGCTACGGCAAGATTGTCCTGATGACCGATGCCGACGTCGACGGCGCACACATCCGGACGCTGCTGCTGACGCTCTTTTTCCGCTACATGAGGCCGCTGGTCGACGCCGGACGCGTCTTCGCCGCGGTTCCGCCGCTGCACCGGGTGGAAATCATCAACGCCGGTGCCAAGGCCAACGAGGTGGTGTACACCTACTCCGAGAACGAACTGCACAAGCTGCTCGCCACGCTGGAGAAGGACGGCAGGAAGTACAAAGAGCCGATCCAGCGCTACAAGGGCCTGGGCGAGATGGATGCCGACCAGTTGGCCGAAACCACCATGGAGCCCCGCCACCGGACGCTCCGCAGAGTGCGGATCGAGGACGCGGAGGCGGCCGAGCGTGCCTTCGACTTGCTCATGGGTTCGGACGTCGCGCCGCGCAAGGAGTTCATTGTGGCCGGAGCCAACATGCTGGACCGCGAACGGATCGACGCCTAGGACGCCAGACCGGGCGCCACCAGCAGGACGGTCGGCACTGCCAACAGCAACGCCGCGGCCAGCAGCACCGCGGTCCGGGCGGCCCGGCTGAGGGCGGCAACAGGGAAGAGCAGCCGCCGGAGCCGGTGAGCGGTCACAAAGGTTTCCGTCTCGGCGGCGCCGAGCACAGCCTTCGCAGGGTCGCCGATGCCCACTGTCGGGGCTGTTGTCGTCGCCGGCCGCTCCCCGGCGGCAACGACGGCGATCGCGCGGACCAGCGTCTCGCGGTCGGACGTCTTCAAGGCGTGGTCGTCTGCGAGCATCTCGATCAGCTCGTTCACGGCCGTCCTGGCCAGCTTCGAGGTGGGGAGCCAGGGCAGGGCGGCCCGCCAGGCCGCGAAGGCCCACAGCAGCAGGTCATGGCGCTGTTCCAGATGCGCCTTTTCGTGCGTCATGACGGCGCGCAGTTCGTCCGGCGAGAGCAACTCGAGCAGCCCGTTCGAGAGTACCGTGACGGAGCCGCCGCCACCGGGCAGACAATAGGCCACCGGTGCCGGATGGTTGATCACCAAGGTGCGCGGGGAGTCCTCGGAAGGGGAGCTGAGCAGATTCAGCAGGTCGCGGTGCCGGCTGCGTTGTTTGCGGATTTTGTAGTAGGTGAGCAGCAGCGTGAAGACCAGATGGACGCTCAGCAGCAAGGCTGCGCTGAGCGCAAACACATGCACCAGGTCCAATCCGGTATCCGGACCCTCGTCAAGCAAAAGGCCGGTCAGGCCACGCAGGCCCGCCAGCAGGTGTTCTCCCAGCGGTTCCAAGCCCCACGTCAGCATTGCCCCGATCATGGACAGTCCGCCGGCCAAGGCGATGGCCTGCCAAAGTACCAGCGCGATTTCGGGGCTGCGGGCTGTCCAGCGTGCCCGCGAGAGCAGGATGGGAGCCGGCCACGCCAGAATGACCGCCATGGCGGCCAGCAGGTAGGAGGCCAGGAACATTCAGCTCAGTCGGAGGAGAGAATCTTGCGCAGGGTTTCGGCTTCCTCGTCGCTGACCGTGCCGATAAAACGCGCCAGGACGGCCTCGCGGTCCGGGGCCGAGCCCAAGACTTCGTGCATCAGCTCCACGGTGTGCTCTTCACGGCTGGTGACTGCCCGGTAGCGGTGGGGACGGATGTCCCGGCCGCGCTGGACCAGCCCCTTCTTCTCGAGCCGGGACAGGACGGTCAGAACCGTCGTGACGGCCAGCTCCTTGCCGTCCGCGCCGTCCGCGGAGACCTGTGCCAGCGTGTCGCGCAGCTCATTGGCCGTCAGTCCGGCTTCAGCAGGATCGGCGGCGTTCTGGGACCACAGCACGTCCATGACTGCCCGTTCCAAATCTCCGAGAGTGGCCATCTGGCTCCTTTTCGTCTCTTAACGTCGCATCTCCGGCGCGCAGAACCTTCCCGCGACCGTGCTCTTGGTCTCTAATTTACCGTCTTTCGCGCAAATGTTCTACAGTTCGTAGAAGATTAAGTTCTACGGCTTGTAGAAAAGGTTTCCGGGGAGCAGTCCGGGAACTCAGTTCAGTCCGGGGAGGATGCGGCAATGGAAGCACTGGAAATCGCGCGGTGGCAGTTCGGTATTACCACCGTCTACCACTTCCTCATGGTGCCGCTGACCATTGGCCTCGGGCTGCTCGTCGCGATCATGCACACGGCCTGGTACCGCACGGGCAAGGACCAGTACCTGAGGATGACCAAGTTCTGGGGCAAGCTGTTCCTGATCAACTTCATCATGGGTGTGGCCACCGGCCTGGTCCAGGAATTCCAGTTCGGCATGGCCTGGAGTGAATACAGCCGCTTCGTCGGCGACGTCTTCGGCGCGCCGCTGGCCATGGAGGCACTGCTCGCGTTCTTTGTCGAGTCCATCTTTTTGGGGTTGTGGATTTTTGGCTGGGGCCGGCTGCCCAAGGCGGTGCACCTGCTAAGCATTTGGGGTGCCTCGCTGGCCACCATTGCTTCGGCCTATTTCATCCTGGCCGCTAACTCGTGGATGCAGCACCCGGTTGGCGTGGAGATGATCGACGGGCGCCCCGTCATGGTGGACGTCTGGGCCGTGCTGACCAACAACACCCTGCTGGTGGCCTTCCCGCACACGATCTTCGGCGCCACTTCGGTCGCCGGCGGATTCCTGCTGGGCATCAGCTGGTACCACCTGTGGAAGCGCCGCCGCGACGGCATCGACACCGTCGGTCCGGACGGCACGGTCGTCGTCGGATCGGACCCGTCGCGGGGCAGGGATGCGACCGACCACCGGGTCTGGCTTCGCTCGCTGCGGATCGGCGCCGTCGTCGCCGTCCTCTCCTTCGCGGCAGTGTCCCTCACCGGGGACCTGCAGGCCAAACTGATGTTCCAGCAACAGCCCATGAAGATGGCGGCGGCGGAGGCCGCCTGCCACGATGGCACGGGCTTCTCCATCCTGACGGTCGGCGACCTCGGGTCCAACGACTGTGACGACATGGTCGCCGT
>NZ_JBNHHB010000295.1:0-5216 GCF_059091905.1 Arthrobacter sp. Dra40 | reverse complement strand
TGCTCAGTCATTGAGTCCCCTTCAGGAGGTTTAGAAGCTAACGGCACGCCGGGCGCTTGTGGCACTGAGCATGCACATACTCGGGTAAAACGCTACCCGGAGAGTCACCGATATATCTAATCCGGGACATATGTTTTTGTTTGGTTCCACAGTCAACAGATGCCGGTCCGGGAGCAGGAAAGCCGTTCGACGGCGGCGTCGATCCGTTCATCACTGCCGGTCAGCGCCACCCTGACGTGGCCGTTGCCGGCCTCGCCGTAGAACACTCCGGGACCAATGACGATGCCCAGCTCGGCGAAACGGCCCACGGTGGTCCATGTATCTTCCCCCGCGGTCCCCCACAGGTACAGGCCGGCCTCGGAATGGCGGACCCGGATACCGAATTTCTCCAGCGCCGGCAGCAGCCGCTCACGCCGGCTCCGGTACAGGTCCTTTTGCGCCTGCACGTGCGCATCGTCCTGTAGCGCGGCGCACATGGCGGACTGGACCGGGAACGGCACGATCATGCCCGCGTGCTTGCGGCTGTTGATGATATTCGCCATCAACGCCGCGTCTCCCGCCAGGAATGCCGCCCGGTAGCCGGCGAGGTTTGATTGCTTGCTCAGCGAATAGGTGCACAACAAGCCCTCGTGCGAGCCCTGGGCAACGGCCGGGTCCAGCACACTGGGCACGGTCCGGCCCCCGCGGGCCGTGTCCCACTCCCCCCAGCCCAGTTCCGCATAGCACTCGTCGGAGGCGACGACGGCGCCAAGGTTCCGCGCGTCCTGAACCAGGGATCGCAGCTCCGGCTGGTCCCGGACGATGCCGGTGGGGTTGCCCGGGGAATTGACCCACACCAGTTTGACCCGGCTCCTGGTCTGCGCGTCCAGGTCCGCCAGGCTGTCCGCCGCTACGGGGGTGGCGCCGGCCAGAAGGGCGCCGATGTCGTAGGTGGGATAGGCCACGACCGGGCGCACCACGACGTCACCGGCACCGAGTCCCAACAACGTGGGCAGCCAGGCGACCAGCTCTTTGGACCCGACCGTCGGCATGACTGCCTGCGGATCCATTCCGGGAACATTCCGACGGCGGCCGAACCACTCCGCGATCGCTTCCCGCAGTCGGGCGGTGCCGTGAGTGGTCGGATACCCCGGCGCGTCCGCGGCGGCTGCCAGCGCCTCCTGCACGACGGCCGGCGTTGGGTCAACCGGCGTACCGATGGACAGGTTCACTGCGCCGCCGGGGTGTTCTGCCGCTTTCTGCGCGTAGGGCGCCATGGCGTCCCACGGGTACTCCGGCAACTGAAGGCCGAATGAACTCATCGAGTTCAGTCGTGGTTCTGCGGCGGCAGGGCGGCGATCAGCGGATGGTCTTTGTGGGTGTTGCCCAGCTTGGCGGCGCCCCCGGGGGAACCCAGGTCGTCGAAGAACTCCACATTGGCCTTGTAGTACTCGGCCCACTCCTCGGGAGTGTCATCCTCGTAGTAGATGGCTTCAACAGGGCACACCGGCTCGCAGGCGCCGCAATCGACACATTCATCCGGGTGGATGTACAGGGACCGTTCGCCTTCGTAAATACAGTCCACCGGGCATTCTTCAATACATGCCTTGTCTTTTACATCCACGCACGGCTGTGCGATTACGTACGTCACGTCCGTCAGCACCTTTCTGAACAGTTCCCTCTAGCCTATCGCCTGCGACCATTATCTCCCCAGCCGGAGGCAGCACCCGTAGGATGGTCGGGTGAGACCTGCTACCCCCGCCTCCTTCCTGGCCACGGCAGCGCCGGGAACACGCGTCGTGGTGCGCTATCGGATCGACGGAGGGCTGACGGACGCCCTCGGTGAACTGCTCGCTGCTGATGCTGACTCCTGCACGGTCAGGACTGCGCGGCGCGGCGACGTCGTCGTTTCATTGTCCGCCGTGACCGCCGCAAAGGAGGTTCCTCCGCAACCGCCGCGGCGCGGCCGTCGGCCGGGAAATCAGTCCGCGTAGCTGTCCGGCAGCCGGCGCAACCCCCACAGCGGGGAGAACAGCACCGGCGCCGCAGCAAGCACGCTCCCGGCCGCGGCGAGCCACAGAGTGGGCACCAGTCCGATAGTTTCGCCGAAGACACCGGCCAGCAGCCCGGAGAGCGGCAACACGCCGTACACCACGAACCGGATCGAGGCGTTCATCCTGCCCAGCAGCCGTGGCGGGCAGACCCGCTGGCGCATGCTCACCTGCATCACGTTGTACACCAGTGAACAAAAGGAGAGACCAGCCTCCCCGACCACCAGCAGGATCAGCGCCGAGCCGCTGTCCGGCATCAGCACCGACAACGGCATTGCCGCCAGGAAGGCCGTTGACGCAATGCTTGCCAGCGGAATCAGGGCGCCTTCGCCGGTCAGCTTTGCCAACTTTGGTGCAACCACCGCGCCGAGCAGTCCACCTGCCGCGGCCACCGAATAGACCAGCCCCAGCGAGCCCGGCCCCAGTCCCAGCTCACGGAGCACCAGGATGGGGAACAGCGTAAACGCCAGTCCCGAGAAGAAGTTCATCAGACCCGTGCAGGCGGCTATCCGGCTGATCAGCGGATGGCGCACCACGAACCCGAGCCCTTCCCTGATTTCGACCATGAGCGGCCGCCTCTCGTGCCGCGGCGCCCGCACTTCGCGGTCGCGGGTGCGGATCAGGAACAGGGCGGAGAACAAGTACCCAAGCGTGTCGGCCAGGAACAACAGCGGGGCCGCCATCACCTGCAGCAGGCCGCCGCCCGCGGCAGGTCCGCCCATCCTCGCCAGCTGTGCGGTGCTCTCCAGCCGGGAGTTTGCCGACGACACCTGGTCGCTGCGCACCAGCACCGGAATGTAACTCTGGTATGCCACGTCGAAAAAAACTGTTGCACAGCCGAGCACGCCCGCCACCGCATACAGGTGCCACATCTGCAGCGCACCAATCCACCACAGCAGCGGCACGAACAGCATGGCGGCTGCGCGCACCAGATCGGCTGTGATCATGACCCGCCGCTTCAGCCACCGGTCCACCCAGGCCCCCGCCGGCAACCCGATCAGCAGGAAGGCGGCCGTGGCGCTGGCATTGAGGACGCCCACTTGGAATTCGCTGGCCCCGAGCACCACCACTGCGAGCACCGGGACGGCCAGCTGCCCGACCTGGACCCCGACCTGGCTGAGGGTTTGGGCCGACCAGAACATGCGGAAGTTCGGGTCGCGCCATAACGACGGCGGGGCCTCGCTCCCGCCCGCACTGCCGGTCCGCGCGGTCGCTGGGGACACTTGTGGCGCAGGCTGCTCAGTCACCGTCACAGTCTTGATCAGCGATTGGGGAAAGTCAATCGTTGAGCGCCTCGTGTCGTATGCTGGAGACATGCCTACGGATCAGGACCTGCAAGCCACTGGGCGGGCACTCAGCTCGCCGGTCCGGCTGCGCATTCTGCGGCTTTGCCTGCACCGGTCGCGGACCAACAAGGAGATCGCGGAACTGCTCGGCCTGAATCCGGCCACCTCGCTGCACCACGTGCGCACGCTGCTCAACACCGGCTTCCTGGAAGCCGAGGAACCGCGCAAGGGCAACCGGGGGGCCAAGGAAGTGCCCTACCGCGCCACCCGGATGTCCTGGGGAGCCGAGATGCCGGACGCGGCTCCGGTGCTGGTGGAGACCTTCCTGCAGGAAATCGACGGCCTTGCCCCGGACGAGATCGAAACCACGCGGATGGGCATCAAGCTCAACGACGCGCACCGCAAAGAGATGCTGGCGAAGATCCGCGCGGTCTTCGAAGAGTACGCGATGCTGCCCGCCGACGAGGACGGGACCGCGACGTCCATCTTCCTGGCCCACCATGTGGACCAAACGGCTAATTGAGGCCCGGCCCGCGGACGGAACCGCCCCGCGCGGACCGGCCGGTCAGGCTTTGGCCCGCCGCGGCTTCAGAGCCCAGGCGCAGATCAGCAGCGCCGCAACGGCCGCAAAGACCAGTCCGATCATCCAGATCCGGCCCGCCACGGCGATCGGCAGTTCCACCGCAGCGGTGGTCCCGGTGACGATCAGCGGTTCGGCGCCCGGAGCCATGGCCATCAGCCCGACGAGGACGTAGGCGAGAACTCCCGTCAGCCCGGCCACGACCACGTTGCTCGCCTTCAGCCCGGACCAGACCATCACCGCCAAGGCGAACACCAGAGCGGCTGCAGCACCCCACGGATAGTTGGACCCCCCGGCGTAGAGGATCTGCGAGTGCAGGGCCGTTCCCACAACCGCCGTCACCACCGCCCCGAAGACCGCGGTGCCCCAGCCCTGGAAGGCGGGGCGCCGCCGTCGTACCTGAGGGCGTTCCGCCGCAAAAACGGGCGGGTTAACAGCGGAAGGCAACCCGCCGTGGTCTCCGGCGGGTTGCCTCTGCTCTGTCATACGGTCCAGTTTATGCCCTGGCGCGCGCACGGGCGGCCTTGAGCCGCTCGTTGGCGTCCAGGACCAATTTGCGGATGCGAATCGCTTCCGGAGTCACCTCAACACACTCGTCTTCGCGGGCGAACTCGAGCGATTCCTCCAGCGTCAAGGTCCGCGGCGGGGTCAGGTTTTCGAAGCTGTCGGAGGAAGCGGCACGCATATTGGTGAGCTTCTTTTCCTTGGTGATGTTGACGTCCATGTCGTCCGCCCGCGAATTTTCACCAACGATCATGCCTTCGTAGACCTCGGAGGTGGGCTGGACGAAGAAGGAGCCACGTTCCTGCAGGTTGATCATCGCGAAGGGCGTGACCACGCCGGACCGGTCGGCAACCATCGAGCCGTTGGTACGGTACTCAATCGGTCCTGCCCAGGGCTCGTAGCCCTCGGAGATGGAGGCCGCGATGCCGGCCCCGCGGGTCTCGGTCATGAACCGTGTGCGGAAACCAATCAGGCCGCGGGCCGGAACAATGAATTCCATCCGGACCCAGCCGGTGCCGTGGTTGGCCATGTTGACCATCCGGCCCTTGCGGGCGGCCATCAACTGGGTGACTGCGCCGAGGTACTCTTCCGGGACGTCGATGGTCATGTGCTCCATCGGTTCGTGCACCTTGCCGTCGATCGTCTTGGTGACCACCTGGGGCTTGCCCACGGTCAGCTCGAAGCCTTCACGGCGCATCTGCTCCACCAGGATGGCCAGTGCCAGCTCGCCGCGGCCCTGGACTTCCCAGGCGTCCGGGCGCTCGGTCGGCAGCACCTTCAGCGAGACGTTGCCCACCAGCTCCTTGTCCAGCCGGT
>NZ_JBNHHB010000294.1:0-5220 GCF_059091905.1 Arthrobacter sp. Dra40 | reverse complement strand
ATTGGCGCAGTGGTAGCGCGCTTCGTTCACACCGAAGAGGTCACTGGTTCGAACCCAGTATCGCCCACCTCAGCATGACATCCCGGCCAGGCACAGCTTGGCCGGGATGTTCGCGTTTAAGCGACGGCCGCCGGCGGCGGTGGAGGCGGGCTGCCGCTTCCCGTCCACGTGCTGAGGGTTCCCCTCCACCAGGCTGCGGACCGGAACCGTCAGTAGAACCTGAGAAGATTTCCTTATGACTGCACCACTCCTTGCGCATGCCACCACCCACGGCCGGATGTACGCGCGCTCCACCACGGAGCCACCGTCGGTCCCCTCCATCACCACCGTGATCGCACAGGAGCCGACCACGCTGGACGGCTGGTTTGCCCATATGGCGGCCACTTCGCTGGCCTCCGATGTGAGGCTGGCCGATGCTGCGGGAGACCCTGGACGGCTGCGCACCTTGGCGAAGGAAGCAACACTGGCGGCCGACCGCTACCGGGATGCCGCAGCGCTGCGCGGGGACCGGGTCCACGGGTACTGCGAACAGGTGGCGCTGCGGGCCCTGGGGAAGAACCACGATGTCGCAGGGGCCCGGGAATCGCTCAAGGCTAATGGCGAAGAAGGTTTCGCCGCCAGGTTCGACGAGTGGTGGCAGCTCTACGACGTGGAGCCAATAGCCCCGGAGATCACGGTCTGGAACCAGGAGGTGGGCTACGCCGGCACGCTGGACCTGGTGGCCCGGATCGGCGGGCGGACCTGCCTGATCGACTTCAAGACCAAAGGCACGGACCGTAACGGCCAGGTCAAGGCGCTCAATGACAAAGTGGTCATGCAGCTGGTGGCGGGCATGAAGGCACAGGAGTCCTTGGTCGACGGCGCGGAGGGGAACTGGGAGCCCTGGGCCCACGGAGACGATCCGCTGCTCCTGGGCGTGGCAATCGGGGAGACGGAAGTCCGGCCCATGCGCGCCAATCCCGAAGTGCTGCGGTGGCACTGGTACCGGTTCTGCTCGCTGCGGCGGGCCTGGGAGACGCGCCTGCAGGTGTCCGAAGCAGGCCGTGCCCTGCTGCCGGTCGCACCGCCGGCCGCCGCCCTGCAGGC
Organism: Arthrobacter sp. Dra40; assembly: GCF_059091905.1. NCBI lineage: Bacteria > Bacillati > Actinomycetota > Actinomycetes > Micrococcales > Micrococcaceae > Arthrobacter > Arthrobacter sp. Dra40. The sequence continues at coordinate 4,134 of NZ_JBNHHB010000294.1, read as the reverse complement.
CGCCCGGCAAGCCCACTAAACTGGACCGGAAGCACCAACGGCAGGGCACGCAAAGCAACAGTGAGGACAAGTACTACATGGCAATCCTGAGCATCCGGATTATCGGCGACCCCGTCCTGCGGACCAAGGCGGAACCGGTGACCGGGTTCGGGCCGGAGCTGGCCAAGCTGGTGGCGGACATGGACGAAACCATGGAGGACGTCGAAGGCGCCGGGCTGGCCGCCCCTCAGGTGGGCGTCAGTCTGCGCGTCTTTACTTTCCGGGTGGACGGCAAGCGCGGCCACGTGATCAATCCGGTGCTCGAGCTCAGCGACGACTACCAAGAAGATGTGCCTGAAGGATGCCTGTCCATCCCCGCGCTGGCCTATCCCGTCCGCCGGCGCCGGTGGACGCGCGTGACAGGCCAGGACCTGCACGGCAACCCGGTGGAGTATGAGGGTGAAGGCATGCTGGCCCGCTGCTTCCAGCATGAGACCGATCACTTGGATGGTGTCCTCTACATTGACCATCTCACCGGCGAGGACCGTAAGAACGCGCTGCGCTCCATCCGGAACACCGGCTACAACGGCGTGGCCGGTGAAACCCAGGCCCAGCGTGCTGCCCACGTCGGCTCCGGGTTCGGCCGCGGAACAACACCGGCCGGCAGCGGGTCCTTCGGGCAGCCGCTGGCATGACGGAAAACGGCGGGCGCATGCGCGTCCTTTTTGCCGGCACGCCCGCAGTGGCTGTGCCGTCCCTCGATCGGCTCGTTGACGACGGTTTTAACGTTGTGGCGGTGCTCACGCGGGAGGACGCTCCGGTGGGACGCAAACGCGTCCTGACAGCTTCGCCAGTGGCTGCCCGGGCCGCCGGGCTTGGCATTCCGGTCATACGGGCCAACCGGATCGGGCAGGACACGATGGAAGCTATTCGGGCAGCCGCTCCGGAGGTGGCGGCCATTGTGGCCTACGGCGGCCTTGTGCCCGAGGCAGCGCTGGGCATGCCGGAACATGGATGGATCAACCTGCACTTCTCGCTTCTGCCGGCCTGGCGCGGTGCGGCGCCGGTGCAGCATGCGGTCATCCATGGAGACGATGTCACCGGTGCCTCTACTTTCCAGCTGGAGAAGGGGCTGGACACCGGCCCGGTGTACGGCACGCTGACCGAGACGCTGCGCCCGGAGGATACCAGCGGCGAAGTGCTGGACAGGCTCTCGCGCAGCGGCGCCGTGCTGCTGTCCCAGACGCTGGCAGCCGTGGGCGCGGGCAAAGCCGTGGCCGTGGCACAAACCGGCGAGGTGACTCTGGCGCCCAAGCTGTCCTTGGAAGACGGACACATTGATTGGCGGCAGCCCGCGCTGGCCATCCGCCGCCGCATCAACGGCGTTACCCCCGAGCCTGGCGCCTGGACCATGCTGGAGGGGCAGCGTTTCAAGCTGGGCCCGGTGCTTCCGCGCCCGGAGAATCGGGAGCTCACGCCGGGCGCAGTACAGCTCTCCGACGGCTCGACGCCGTCGGTGCTGGTGGGCACAGGTTCCCATGCCGTGCAGCTGGAAAGAGTGCAGCCGGCGGGCAAGAAGATGATGGATGCAGCAGACTGGGCCCGCGGGCTCGGGCAGCGTAAGGATGTGCACTTCGCATGAACGGCCGGAACGACGGCAGCCGGAACAGCGGCCGCGACAACAATGACAGCCGCGGACGCGGAAACCACGAAGGCGGCGGCCAGCGGGCCAACCGCCGCGATGCTGCGGGGCGGGAACGCAACCGCGGCGGCACGAGGCAATACTCACGGTCTGCTCCGTCACAGCGGACCCGGACAGCGGATCCTGCCCGGCTGGCCGCTTTCGAGGTGCTGCGCGCGGTGGAGCGGGACGACGCGTACGCGAACCTGGTGCTGCCGGCGAGCATTCGCAAACACCGGCTGGACAAGCGCGACGCCGGCTTCGCCACCGAACTGGCCTACGGCGCGCTGCGCGGTCTGGGCACCTACGATGCCATTCTGGCCCGCTGCGTCGACCGCCCTCTGGATCAATTGGACCCGGCGGTCCTGGATGCCCTGCGCCTGGGGAGCCACCAATTGCTCGCCATGCGCGTGCCTGCCCATGCTGCCCTGGACCAAACCGTCAGCCTGGCCCGCGCGGTCATCGGCGCGGGCCCCGGCTCGCTCATCAACGCCGTGCTGCGCAAGGTTACCGCCCGCGACCTGCGGGGCTGGACCGCGGAACTGACCGCGGGGGAGACCGACCCGGTCAAGGCTGCCGCGCTGGAACACAGCCATCCGGAATGGGTGGTGCGCGCCCTGCGGCAGTCGCTGGCCGGCCACGGCCGCAGCGTGGACGAGCTGGAAGACCTGTTGGCGGCCGACAACGCCGCCCCGGTGGTAAACCTGCTGGCACTGCCCGGTCTGGGCACCCTGGACGAGGCCATCGACGCCGGCGCCGAGCCAGGGGAGTTGGTCGAAGACTCGGCCCTGTTTGCCAGCGGCGACCTCGGCCGGCTGGCCAGCGTCCGGGCGGGGACCACGCGTGTTCAGGACGCCGGCTCGCAGCTGGTGGCACGGGCACTGGCTGCCGCCGGGCCGGTGTCTGCGGGCGAGCGCTGGCTGGATCTGTGCGCAGGCCCCGGCGGGAAGGCCGCCCTGCTGGGCGCGCTGGCTGCTCAGCAGGGCGCCACCCTCTTGGCCAATGAGGTGGCAGAACATCGTGCCGAGCTGGTGCGGAAGGCCTTGGCTCCGGTTCCGCCCGAGGTGTGGGACATCCGCACCGGAGACGGCCGCGAGATGGGCGAACAGTATGCCGGCCAGTTCGACCGGATCATGGTGGACGCGCCATGTACCGGGTTGGGAGCCTTGCGCCGCCGTCCGGAGTCCCGGTGGCGGCGGAAGCCCTCCGACGTCGCCCAGCTGGGCCCGTTGCAGCGCGACCTCCTCGAAGCGGCCGTCGGCGCCGCCAAGCCGGGTGGTCTGATCGCCTATGTCACGTGCTCCCCGCATCCGGCGGAGACGACGGCGGTGGTCGCCGATCTGCTGCGCCGCCACGCCGGTCTGGAACTGCTGGACACATCGTCCGTCCTCGACAGCGTCTCGCTGCCTGGCCATCTGGAAGCAGGACAGCCCGGCGCGGACGCTGTGGGCCGGGCCGGCGGGACGACCGCGCAGCTGTGGCCGCACCGGCACGGTACCGATGCCATGTTCATGGCACTGCTGCGCCGCACCACGTAACTCTCCCCACACCCCTACGACCTACAGACAGGCAGGCATGGCAGGCATGGCACAGTGCTGCATCAACCCCAGCATCCTCTCCGCGGATTTCGTCAACCTTGAAGCCGAACTGCAGCGCATCGGCACCGCCGATGCCGTCCACGTGGATGTGATGGACAACCATTTTGTGCCGAACCTGACCATCGGACTGCCGGTGGTGCAACGGATCCGGGAGGTCAGCAGCCTGCCGCTGGATGCCCACCTGATGATTGCCGACCCGGACCGCTGGGCGCCGGCCTACGCCGATGCCGGCATCGAATCGGTGACCTTCCATGTGGAAGCGGCGGCAGCTCCGGTGCGGCTGGCCCGGGAGCTAAGGTCCCGCGGAGCCAAGGCGGGCATGGCGTTGAAGCCGGCAACCGCCGTCGAGCCCTATCTCGACCTGCTCCCGGAGATGGACCTGCTGCTCATCATGACCGTTGAGCCCGGCTTCGGCGGCCAGGCATTCCTGGACGTGACGCTGCCGAAGATCCGCAAGGCCGCCGAAGCGGTCGCGGGCTCCGGGCTCCCGGTGGCCATCCAGGTGGACGGCGGTGTCACGGAAGAAACCATCGTGCGGGCTGCCGAGGCCGGCGCCACTGTTTTCGTCGCGGGATCTGCCGTGTACGGCCAGACGGATCCGGAGCAGGCCATCGCCTCGTTGCGGGCCGCTGCCAGCCGGTAGGACTGGCGCGCCTGTGACCGCTGTGACACAAGGTGACGGGAATGCAGGTTCCCCCGAAGCAGTTATGAGAGCATAGTTACGCAAACACAACGTGCTCCGGGGTCGGTGTAAGTCCGAACCGGCGGTTATAGTCCGCGACCCGTCGCCGAAAGTTCCACCCGGAACCCGAGGCCACGGTTGAACCGGTGGAATTCCGGTACCGACAGTTAAAGTCTGGATGGGAGAAGCACGTA
>NZ_JBNHHB010000293.1:0-5275 GCF_059091905.1 Arthrobacter sp. Dra40 | reverse complement strand
GACCCGAATTCATCGTCCATCAACCGCCAGAAGTCACTGATTCGCACGCGTCCATCTTCTCACGTATGGGCCCGCACCGAGCGGCCGGCGGGCCGGAATCCCCGCCGCCACAGCCGGCGCGCGGCGCGTCCGGCAGCGGTTGCCCTGTGCCGGGACACTGCTCATTAGACTGAGGCCATGACAGACCATGCCACGGGCAGCCCAGACACAGGATTCGACGCGGCCATCGAATCACTTGAACGGCAGTTGAGCCTGCTCTGGCGCCGGGCAAGGGCGAACTCGCACCGGGTGGCGCGGAGCGTCCATCCGGATATGGAGCCTGCCGCTTACGGCCTGCTGCTGATCCTCCAGCGGGAGGATTCCATGCGCCTCACGGAATTGGCGGCCGCCATCGGGGTGGGCAAGCCCTCCGTCAGCCGCCAGATTGCCATGCTGGAGCAGTTGGGGCTGGTCGGGAAGCAGGCGGACCCCTTGGACGGGCGGGCCCAGTCCATCACCTTAACCCCCGCCGGGCTGGACAAGCTTGCGCAGGCCCAGGCCGCCCGCAAGGTTGCCTTCCATGAGCGACTGGGAGATTGGTCCGTCGAGGATTTGTCGACGCTTGGGCAGCTGCTGGACCGGCTGAACTCCTCCTATGCCAACGAGCCACCCGTCCACTAGAAACAGGCACGGCACCTTGGCAGCAGGAAACGGGCTTGGACGCAGAAAACGGGCCGGTTCCGCCGCTATGGCGGAGCCGGCCCGTTTCGGTCTGTGAATTAGTACCGGGCGGAAGCCAACCCGCGGAGATCCTCGGGCAGCTCGTCCGGAATGTCACCGACAAACTCCCGCGAAAGTTCCTGCGGGACGGTGTCGGGAATCACCACACCTTCAGCATCAGCAACACGGTCGCTGACTTCCCGCAGCATGTGCGACAAGGGAACGTCCAGGGCGGAGCAAATCGAAGATAAGAGCTCCGACGACGCTTCCTTCTGGCCGCGCTCGACTTCGCTGAGGTATCCGAGAGAGACACGGGCGCTGTGTGAGACTTCACGCAGGGTGCGGCCCTGACGCTGCCGGACATCGCGGAGGACGTCGCCAATTTCGTGACGTAGCACTACCATTTTGCGCTCCTTCTGCTCCCTGCGCGGTTCGTCGGCCAATCCCACGTCACGCCAACGGACGACACCGTTTACGGACACGGGCTGCTTTACCATCTGTATCGCCTTGCTCCCTCATAAGGTATGCGGCTCTTGCCGCTGTCTTCCAAGCCTAGGCCAACAACCTAACAGCTGCTGACACCTTTGATAACTACTGAATCAATATTTTTGTTCCCGCCGGGATCTATGGTCCGGGAGGAGAAGCGGCCGTGTCGACGGCGCGGCCCAGTTCCTCGATGGCTGCTTCGCATGCCTGCTGACGGATCCGGGCCCGGTCCCCCGAGAAGTAAAACTCGACGGCGCGCGTTCCTTCGGGACCGGCCACGCCAATCCACACCGTCCCCACGTCACGTCCACCGTGCGGTTCCGGTCCGGCCACCCCCGTGGTGGATACCGCGATATCTGCCTCGAGCAGCCGCCGGGCGCCCTCTGCCATTTGACGGGCGACCGCTTCTGTGACAGCCCCTTCCCGGGCCAGGAGGTCAGGGTCGACGCCAAGCACCGCGGACTTAACCTGGCCCTGGTAGGAAACCACGCCGCCTTGCAGCGTGCCTGAAGCCCCCGGAACCGTGGCCAGTTCCGCAGCTACCATTCCTGCCGTCAGTGACTCGGCTGTTGCAATCGTCAGCTTCCGGGCGATGGCAGCACCCACAACCGCGGATGCCTGCGTGCTGTTCACTGCCGGCCCTCGGTTCCCGCCAGAGCGCTGCGGCGCAACCTTACCGCTTTCACGACGTAGTCAATGCCGGTCACCACGGTCACGGCGACGGCGACCATCATCACGGCAAAGGCACCCCAGACGGCCCACGATCCCAGCCACGCTTCCAGCGGCAGCAGATAAAGGAAGATCGCCAGCGTCTGCAGTACCGTCTTCAGCTTGCCGCCGCGCGAAGCAGGCATGACGCCGTAGCGGATGACGACAAACCGGAGCAAGGTAATGCCCAGCTCCCGGGCCAGGATGACGACGGTGATCCACCATGGGAGGTCACCCAGGATCGACAGCAGGATCAGGGCCGAGCCGATCAGGAGCTTGTCGGCGATAGGGTCTGCAATCTTGCCGAAATTCGTAATCAGGCCGCGGCTGCGCGCCAGATCGCCGTCGAGTTTGTCGGTGTAGATTGCGACGGCGAAAACCAGCACCGCCAGCCACCGGAACAACTGACCCGAACCTGCATCTACCAGCAGGAACCAGATGAAAAAGGGAACCAGCAGGATCCGCACTGTGGTGAGGACGTTGGCGATATTGAGCAGGGGCACGGGCCGGGACGCTGAATCAGTCACGGGTTCAAGGCTACCCGCCCGCAGGATCGCTTCAGCCGCCAAGCGGTCGGCTGGCTGCCCGTGGACCCGGGCATCCGCAGGCAGCCGGGCGAAGGTCAGCGTCCAGTGAGGCTCCAGGCGTCTTCCGGCCCTGGTTCGTCGTCGCCGTCGTGATAATCGACTGCCTGCGGCCGGGAGTCCAAATCCTCGGCGACCAGGTCGCGCGGACCCTCAAAACCATGGTTCGCGTTGGCGTTGTCGGCCAAGGCATCGGTCAGCGGGTCGGCTTCACCGGCCCCGCCCGGGCCCGCCGACGGCGCCTCGCCGCCCTTAATCGCGGCAAGTGTGGCTGCCAGATCGTCCGGCTTCACCAGCACGTCGCGGGCCTTCGAACCCTCGGACGGGCCGACCACTCCCCTGGACTCCAGCAGGTCCATCAGGCGGCCGGCCTTGGCGAAGCCCACACGCAGCTTCCGCTGGAGCATTGACGTGGAGCCGAACTGCGTGGTGACCACAAGTTCGGTCGCCTGCAGCAGCACGTCAAGGTCGTCTCCGATGTCGTCATCGATCTGCTTCTTGGGCGCCTCGACGGCGACGTCGTCCCGGTAGACGGCCTGCAGCTGGCCCTTGACGTGTTCAACAACCTTGTGGATTTCCGATTCCGAAACCCAGGCCCCCTGCACACGCATCGGTTTATTGGCACCCATCGGCAGGAACAACGCGTCGCCCTGGCCGATCAGCTTCTCGGCACCCGGCTGGTCGAGCACCACGCGGGAGTCGGTCACGGACGAGGTGGCAAACGCCATCCGCGACGGAACGTTGGCCTTGATCAGGCCCGTGACCACGTCCACCGAAGGCCGCTGTGTGGCGAGAACCAGGTGAATACCCGCGGCGCGGGCCAGCTGCGTGATGCGGACAATCGAATCCTCAACATCCCGCGGGGCAACCATCATCAGGTCCGCAAGCTCATCCACGATCACCAGAAGGTACGGGTAGGGCTTGACCACGCGCTTTGACCCGGCCGGCGGCACAACCTTCCCGTTGCGCACGGCCTTGTTGAAATCATCGATGTGCTTGAAACCGAAGTTGGCCAGGTCGTCGTAGCGCGTGTCCATCTCCCGGACCACCCACTGCAACGCCTCGGCGGCCTTCTTCGGATTCGTGATGATCGGCGTGATCAAATGCGGGACACCCTCATACGCGGTCAGTTCCACGCGCTTGGGGTCCACCATGACCATTCGCACCTCGTCCGGCGTCGAACGCATCAGGATGGAGGTGATCATGGAATTCACGAACGAAGACTTGCCCGCGCCGGTAGCGCCTGCGACGAGCAAGTGCGGCATCTTGGCCAGATTGGCCAGCACGAAGCCACCCTCCACGTCCTTGCCCACACCCATGACCATGGGGTGCTCGGTCTTGCGGGCGTTGTTCGACCTGAGCACGTCGCCCAGCGATACCGTCTCGCGGTCGGTATTCGGGATTTCAATGCCGATGGCCGATTTTCCGGGAATCGGCGACAGGATGCGCACGTCGGAGCTGGCCACCGCGTAGGAAATGTTCTTGGACAGGGCGGTGACCCGTTCGACCTTCGTCCCCGGCGCCAGCTCGATTTCGTAGCGGGTCACTGTCGGCCCGCGCGAGAAGCCGGTCACCCTCGCGTCCACCTTGAACTGGTCCAGTGTCTCGGTCAGCGCCTTGACGACGGCGTCGTTCGCCTCCGAGCGTTCCTTCGACGGCGGTCCCGGCGGGAGGAAGTCCGAGGGCGGCAGCGTGTAGGCGACGTCGCCGGCCAACTGCAACTGCTCCGTGCGCTGCGGGATCGGGGTGGCCGGCGGCTGTGGCTGCACCGGGTTGGACGGGACAGTGGGCACTGCGGCAGGCAGCACCGGCAGCGCTTCGGTGGCGCCTTCGGGAACCAGGCCCTGGTCGCGCTTGATCTTTTCGACCGCCAGTTCGGCCTGCGTCGGGCGGCGGACTCCCGGCGGCACGGCAGGCGCCGCCTGCTCCGTTCCGGCCGGTTCCTCAGCTTCCTCAGCCTCCTGAGCCTCGATCACGGGAGTCTCGAACGCCTCGTCGAAGTAGAACCCCTCGTCGTCGGCGCCGGCCTCTTCGGACGCGCGTTTGCCAAACAGCTTGCGCCGCGGTTTGCGTTCCTTGGCCGGGGCTTCGTCGGCATAGAGGTAGCTCTGGTCGTGCCCGTCCCCCGCTGGCTGGTACTGAGCCTCGGCCGACGGGTCCTGGCCCATCAGGTGCTCGTACAGCTGCCGCAGGCGCATCGGAATATGGCGGAACGGCGTGGCCGTGATGATCAGGATGCTGGTGAAAGCCAGCAGTCCGTAGACAGCGACCGGCAGCCACATGCTGACCGCTGCCAGTGGCGCCGCGAGCAGGAATCCGGCCATGCCGCCGGCGGCCCACAACGCATCGAAGCCATCGGCCAGGGCGGGCTGCCCGCCGATCACGTGCGCGAGCCCGGAGCCGGACGCCAGAGCGAGGATGAGACCGATGGAGATGCGGCTGTTGGCCGGAGAGTTCTCCGGGTAGCGCATGAGGCGCACGGCCATGATCAGCAACAGCACCGGAAGCACCAGGGCCATCCAGCCGAAGGTCCCACCGGCCACGGCGTGCACCGCGTCTCCGAACCACCCGTCGAGTGCCCACCACTCCACCGTGGCCACGCAGGCAGCCAGCAGCAGCAGGAAGAATCCGGTGCCGTCGCGGCGCAATTCAAGGTCGGGCCGCACATCGGGGCCGAGCTTCCGGACGCCCGCAGCGACCGGGCGGGCTACGCCCATCCAGACGGCATGGATGATCCGGGGCAGCAGCGGCAGCTGCTCCTCCTGGGGCTGCACATCGAGCACCTTGGTCTTGCTGGA
>NZ_JBNHHB010000292.1:0-5367 GCF_059091905.1 Arthrobacter sp. Dra40 | reverse complement strand
GGCATCGATGAAGGCCAGGAAGATGCTCCCGGCGGTGACGATCCAGAGCAGCACCGTCAGGGTCCAGGCCCAGCTGCCGGCAAATCGCACCACGGCCGCCGGTGCCTTGATCACGCCGTGGGCCAGATTCCTCGCAGTGGTGTGGACGGTCATCGCGATCATCGCCGCCCACACGCCCATGCAGTAGAGGCACAGGATGTGGATGTCGAAGAGGGCCTGGCTCCACAGCCAGACGACGAAGATGAAGCCGAGGGTGACGCCGATCTGCAGCCCGATCCAGTACCACCGGCGGAACCGGGCGCCCGCAAAGATTGCCAGCGCCGTCGTGATGGGAACCGCGAAAGCGACAATGCCGATCAGCGGGTTGGGGAAGCCGAAGATCCCGGCCTGCCAATGCAGGAACACCTTGCCGCAGGACACCCACGGGTTGATGTCGCAGCTGGTGACGTGGCCCGGATCCTGATAGGTGGCCAGCCGCTCCAACACCAGGATTCCGGACATAATCCAGCCGAACACGCCGGTGGCCAGCAGCAGCCAGGCGAAGGGCTTTTCGCGGGCGATGCCGGGAACGTCGCCGTCCGGGCGGTGGCCGGAGGCGGTTGCGGCGGGGGAGGGGGAGGTCTGCGCGTCGGTATGCACCGTGTTCCTCGGGTTCGGGGGCATTTGGGTCGATTCTACGCCGGAGAGATGAGCCCATTACTCACCAAATCGAACCCGGTGTGAGAGAATGATCGTGGCTGATAGCGGCCCCACATGCCGCTATTGGTCCAGCGACAGGCTTCCAGGTCCGTCGGCGATGCTTCCCTAACAAGGAGCCCATCAATCCGGATGGGCGCTGGGAATCCGCCGGACGGCCCTGCCGGTGAAGTGAAGATGAATACGGCAGACGGAAAAGCGCCGCTGGTCCCTGGGTGTGCCGCGCCCCACGTGATGGCGCGAGCTCGGGTGATACCAAGACGACTTTCGGTGTCGGGCAGCCCATAGGCACCCGGATACCCGGCTATATGCCCCCGAGGGCACCGGGATGTGGCCGGTGCCGCAAGGGCTGGAGCACAACTTTAAATGGACAATGAACAGGTAATACCCGCTACCTCCGCACCGGCCGACTCGCCGGAGGGAACAGCCAAGAAACCGCCGCGCCCCCGCCGCAAGCCCACTGTGTCCGCACCGCCGCAGGACCAGTTGGACGTGCAGCTTGCCGCCCCGGCCACTGACACCACTAACGACGGCGATGCCTCCGCTTCCGCGCCCGGCGACGGCCCTGCATCCGCCGGAGAGCGGCAAGCGCCCGGCGGGTTCGCAACCCCAGACGGGCAGCCGGACGAGCCGGCGCCGGCCACGGCCCGCACCCGTCGCCCCCGCAAGACCGCCGCCCAGAAGGCCGCCGAAGCAGCAACGGCCGCCGCAGCGGCGCCGCCGGAGGAAGGAGCCGCAGCGGAGGCAGGATCCGCTGGCGAGACCGCCCAGGGAACGGTTGACGACGAGCCAGGCGAAGCTGCTTCCGTCAAGACGCGTACGCGCCGGCCGCGCAAGACCGCCGCGGAAAAGGCAGCAGAAGCCGCAGCACAGCACGCTGCGCAGGACACCGGCGTCGCAACGCAGGACGCTGCGCAGGAAGCCGGCGTCGCAACACAGGAGGTCTCCCCGCAAGAACGCGCCGTTGCGCAGCCCAGGGCTGAGCAGGCCGGTGTCGCAGACGAAGCTGCCCCCGAGGACAAGCCGGCCGGCCGCCGTCGCACGGCCGCCGCTCCGCGCACCCGGCGCAGCACGAAGGCACAGGTTACGGAAGCAGCAGCGGCCGAACTTACCACCGCAGAAGGTGAAGCCCCGGCCGGCCCGGCCGACGTTGCTGACGCAGCGGCACCGGCAGTGCCCGCCGAAGATGCCGTTTCCGAAGCCGCACCCGCACAGCCCAGTGGCGCGGAGAATCAAGCCACGGCCGAGCCCGCCGGCGAGGAAGCCGCCAAGGCGCCCTCCCGCCGTCGTCGTTCCGCCAGGGGCACGACCGCGGCCGTTGCAGACGACTCCACGAACCACGCAGAACTGCCCCAAGACACCGCCCAGCCGGCACCGGCTGGCGCGGAGCAGGCTCACGCCTCCGCCGAGGCGGCCGAGGAGGAGCCGGCTGACGAAGCAGCCGCAGCAGGCGCCGGGACCGATCCCTTCACGATCCCGTCCTCGCCGGTATCCCTGCTCTTCCATGCCCCGGATCTGTCTGCCGTCGCCGTGCAGCCGGAACCGATGGCCACCGATGATTCAGAGGATGAGGACGAAGACGGCGGGCGCCGCCGCAGCCGCCGGAACCGCCGCGGCCGCACCCGCAACCGCTCCGACGCTGACTCCTCAAGCGTGGAGGCCGGCAGCGACGAAGAAACCGACGAAAGTGCCGAAGCCGCTGAAGAAAGCGCCGCGGGGGAGAAGGAAGGCGTGACCTCGCGCCGCCGCCGGCGTCGCCGCCGCGGCGATGCCGATCTGGAACTCACTGGCGGCGCGGAGGACGATCCGCCCAACACCGTCACCCGCGTGCGGGCACCGCGCCCGGTCACGGAGACCGCCCCGAGCAACAAGGTGGCGTCGGTCAAGGGCTCCACCCGGCTGGAGGCCAAGAAGCAGCGTCGCCGGGAATCCCGCGAGTCCGGCCGCCGTCGCCAGGTCATCACCGAGGCCGAGTTCCTGGCCCGCCGCGAATCCGTCGACCGCCAGATGGTGGTCCGCCAGCGGGACGACAGGATCCAGATCGGCGTGCTCGAAGACGGTGTGCTCGCCGAACACTTCGTGTCCAAGACGCAGCAGGACTCCTTGATCGGCAACGTTTACCTGGGCAAGGTACAGAACGTGCTGCCCAGCATGGAAGCGGCCTTCATTGACATTGGCCGCGGCCGCAACGCCGTGCTCTACGCCGGCGAGGTCAACTGGGACGCCGCCCACTTGGACGGCCAGCCGCGCCGCATCGAGCTGGCGCTCAAGTCCGGCGACTCGGTTCTGGTGCAGGTCACCAAGGACCCGGTGGGCCACAAGGGCGCACGCCTGACCAGCCAGATCTCGCTGCCGGGGCGCTTCCTGGTCTACGTGCCCGGCGGCTCGATGACCGGCATTTCACGCAAATTGCCCGATGTGGAGCGCAACCGACTGAAGAAGATCCTGAAGGAACATGTTCCGGACGGCGCCGGCGTGATCGTCCGCACCGCGGCCGAGGGCGCCAGCGAAGAAGAATTGATGAACGACATCAACCGGCTGCGCGCGCAGTGGGAAGGCATTGAATCGCGTGCCGGCTCCACCAAGACGCTGGCACCGGAGATGCTCTATGCCGAGCCTGACCTGACCATCAAGGTGGTCCGCGATGTGTTCAACGAGGACTTCTCCAAGCTGGTGGTTTCCGGCGAGGAAGCCTGGGACACCATCGAGGCGTACGTCACGTATGTGGCCCCTGACCTGGTGGACCGGCTGGAGAAGTGGACCTCGGAGACGGACATCTTTGCCGCCCAGCGGATCGATGAGCAAATCCACAAGGCGCTGGACCGCAAGGTGTTCCTGCCCTCCGGCGGCTCCCTGGTGATCGACCGCACGGAAGCCATGACGGTGGTGGACGTCAACACCGGCAAGTTCACCGGTTCCGGCGGCAACCTGGAAGAAACCGTCACCAAGAACAACCTGGAAGCGGCCGAAGAAGTGGTCCGCCAGCTGCGGCTGCGCGACATCGGCGGCATTATCGTCATCGACTTCATCGACATGGTGCTGGAGTCCAACCGCGACCTGGTGCTGCGCCGGCTGGTGGAGTGCCTGGGCCGCGACCGCACCAAGCACCAGGTGGCCGAGGTGACCTCGCTGGGCCTGGTCCAGATGACCCGCAAGAGGATGGGTACCGGGCTGCTCGAGGTCTTCGGCGAGCAGTGCGAGCACTGCGCCGGCCGCGGCGTGATCACCCACGACGAGCCGGTCGAGCACCGCCGTCCTGCCGCGGCGACCGAGCACCACCAGGTCCGGATCGAAAAGCGCACAGAACGGCAGACGCGCAGCGAAAAGCGGCGCAACCGCGGCCAGGGCGGGCAGGAATCGGTAGCCGAGACCCCGGCCCTTGCCGGGCAGGAAGACGACGCCGAGCGCAAGGCGAAGGCCGAGGCCGCCCGGGCGGCACTGGCCACCATTGCCGCCGCGGCGCACGCCGCCCACGAGGCGGAGGAGCATCCGGAGACCGCCAAGGCCAGGCAGCGCGACGGCGAAGCACCTGCCGCTGCCACCGCTGCCGGACAGCCCGAAACAGCCGGTACACCTTCCGGAGCGCCGGGCCAGCCCGCAGCATCCGGCCGCAAGCGCAGGTCGCGCCGTGCGGACGATCCCGGCGTGGCAACGGTTCGCGCCCCTGAGGCTCCGGCCGAAGAGGGGGCCGAGGCCGCCGTGCTGAAGATCAATGGTGAAACGGTAGCCATTCCCCGCGCCGCCCACGCTCCGGCGCCCGTCGAGGAGGAACCGTCGCTGACCCTGGAAAGCCTGACCGAGGCGTTCAACAGGGTTGCCCCGGTGGAGAAACCGCAGCAGGCTTCGCCGGTGGAAAAGCCGCAGCAGGCTGCGCAGGTGGCGGAGCCGGAGCAGGCCGCGGTAGGCACGTCCGAGGCAGCCGAACGGCCGACAGCGGAGGTTGCTGCCCAGCCCCAGGCCGCCGCTGAGCCGCAGGCTCCGGCAGCAGCCCCGGTGCGCAAGCCGCGCCGCCGCCGCGCTGCCAGCAGCCCGCAGGGTGCAGCCGATGCGCCGGTGGAGGCGGTACGCGAAGACGTCGCCGCGGACAGCAACGGCAGCCACCGGCATGCCGCTTCCGCGCCGGACGCCCCCGCGCTGGCTGAGGCAGCTGCGGGCAAGTCCGAGGCTGCTGCTCCGATGGTGCTGGGCGTAGGAGTGCCCGCCTCGGAGCTGTAGGAACCGTCGAAAGGGTAAGGCCGCGGTCCGGAGAGGGCCGCGGCCTTTCCTGTTCCCGGACCCGGACCCGTTGAAGGCGTGGCATATTCCCGTGTGCGCGTGTCGGGGCCGAAATGCGCACCAGCTGCCGGGTCAACGGTAGTATTGTCAGGTGCGCTCGAGCGGATTGCAGTCCGCCCGCGCCAGGAGAAGATGACGCAAGAGCCCGTCCCGGCACCCCCGGAGCCCGCTGGTTTGCGGCTGGTAGCCGCAATAGCGTAATCTAGATCTTCGGTGCGTACGCCTTCGAAGGGTTTCCACCCGCAGGCGCGGATGCACAGTGCTTTCCAGGCCGTGTTGATCGTGCCTGCGTATTCGAGCAATAACTGTAATAAACGTCTAGAGAAGTGAGTTCCCAAGTGGTGTACGCGATTGTCCGCGCCGGCGGCCGCCAAGAAAAGGTTTCCGTTGGAGACC
>NZ_JBNHHB010000291.1:0-5391 GCF_059091905.1 Arthrobacter sp. Dra40 | reverse complement strand
GGGCGCCTGCCGGCAGACGCCCACCCGGCGGTTCCCCTTCACTCTTTCCCATGTCAGGAGACACCATGGACCCCTTCGGTTCAGCCACCGCTCTGGCCGCCGCGATCCGTAACCGCGAGATCAGTCCGGTTGAAGCCGCCAATACCTACCTGGAACGTATTGACCGGATCAATCCGGGAATCAACGCGATCGTGTGGCGCAACGACGGCGAAGTCCGCGCCGCCGCCCGCGAAGCGGAACGTGCCGTGGTTGCCGGGGAACCCCTGGGCCCGTTCCACGGCGTCCCCATCCCGATCAAGGATTTATCCGATGTAGCCGGACAACCCAACACCCACTCCTCCCTGGCGATCAGTGACACGCCCCGCGCGGAGAGCAGCCTCGTGGTCCAGAAGCTGCAGGCCGCCGGCTTCCTGCTGATGGGCCGCACCAATTCCCCGGAGCTGGGCCCCTTGACCGTCTCCGAAAACCGGCGGCATGGGACGACGCGCAACCCGTGGAACACCGACTACACCCCCGGCGGTTCCAGCGGCGGGGCCGCCGCCGCAGTTGCCGCCGGCTTGGCACCGATCGCGCATGCCTCTGACGGCGGAGGATCCATCCGGGTGCCCTCCTCCGCCTGCGGGCTGGTGGGTCTCAAACCCAGCCGGGCACGCGTCCCACAAGAGGTTTTTGCCTGGGAGCATTCGACAGTTGAAGGCGCCATCGCCCGCAGCGTTGCCGATTCAGCGGCCATCCTGGACGCGATGAGCGGCACCGACCCCCATGCTTGGTATTCGGCCCCTGTTCCGGAACGCCCTTTCGCTTCCGAAGTCGGGGCAAATCCGGGCCGGCTCCGGATCGGGATGCTGCTGGAAGCTCCGACCGGATTGCCCGTTGACCCGGACTGCGTCGAAGCGGCCCGCAAGCTCGCCCACGTACTCGAAGGCGCCGGCCACCATGTCTTCGACGCGGCTCCCCTGCTCTTCTCACGGGAAGCAATCGACGCCTTCCAGGTGATCATCAGCGCTTCCGTCTGGGCTACTGGCTTCGATGACGTGTCCCAGGTCGACCCCTACATCGCCTACCGGATCAAACAGGCCGAAGGCTTCCATTCAGGCCTCTACGCCCGGGCCGCCGCCCAACTTCAGCTGGAGTCGCGCCGTATCGTAGCCCAGTGGGGCCGTGACTTCGATGTGCTGCTGACGCCAACCATGGCAACCACCACCCCACCCGTAGGCGTGGTGCTGGAGGAAGCCAACAACAACCCCGGCGGCGCGCGGGAGACCGAAATCCGGATGATCTCTTTCACATCCTTCTGCAACATGTCGGGCCAGCCTGCCATCAGCCTCCCGGTCCACACAGACAACAGGGGCCTGCCTGTCGGTGCCCAACTGGTGGGGGCACCTTTCGGCGAGGCACAGCTCATCGCCCTGGCAGCCCAGGCCGAGGATCATTTCCGGTGGCAGGACCGATTGGCACCGGTGCCGGCGGAAGTTTTGTCATGACGGCCGGAGCGAAAATCCTCGAAGCAGGCACCACGGATTTCGCAGGCGGTGCTGCAGGTCCCGGACGCCGGAACGTCCCGCCGCGCGGGAACTGGACCTCCAATGCCTGGGTCAACTTTGCAATCAGGCGGACCGGCGGGCTGCTGCTCTCGCTCTTCCTGCTGGTCGTCCTCACCTTCATGATCGTCCCGCTTATTCCGGGTGATCCGGCGCGCGCCATTGCCGGAACTGATGCTTCGCCGGAAACGCTGGCCCGGCTGCGCGAGCAGATGGGCCTGGACGATCCCTTGCCGCTGCGCTTCCTCGACTACTTAACAGGATTGCTCCAGTTCGACCTTGGCACGAGTTTCCGGTTCAACGACGCGGTTGCCGGCATCGTCGCCACGAAGCTGCCGTATACCGCACAGCTCGCGTTGATGGCGATCGCCGTGGTGTTGGTGGTCGCCATCCCGGCCGGCATGGGCGTGGGCGTCCTGACCCGCGGCGGACGCCGGCGTTGGCTGGACCTGGTCTTCAGCAACGTTGCAGGCTTCCTGGCTTCCCTTCCGGGCTACGTGACCGCCACGTTGCTGATCGTGGCGTTCGCGATCATGGTGCCGATCTTCCCGGCCGGTGGCGCCGACTCGCTGGCGGCACTTGTCCTGCCGACGCTGGCACTCGGAATCGGACCCGCCTGCGCCGTCGCCAGGGTCGTCCGCCAGGAAACGGCCACCGTCCTGGAACAGGACTACATGCGCACCGCACGCGGACGCCGCATCCCGCCGCTGCGGCTGTACCTGCGGCACGCACTGCCGAACCTGCTGACCAGTACGTTGACGTTGACGGGCCTGATCCTTGCCAGCCTGCTGGGCGGGGCAATCATCATCGAAACGGTCTTTAACTATCCCGGTCTGGGCAACGAGATCATCCAGGCGATCATCTACCGCGACTACCCGCTGATCCAGGGCATCATCCTGGTCATCGGCCTCATCGCCACACTGTTGAACATCCTGGTCGACGTCATCCTCGGCATCATCGACCCCCGCACCCTCGGAGCGAAGTCCCATGGATGAGAACACCGCACAACCCCGCCGCTTCCGGTGGAGCGCCGGGCTGGTCCTTGGACTCTTCCTGATCGGCGGCATGATCATCACCGCCGTCGTCGCGCCGCTGTTCCTCGCGGACGCCGCCGAGACCCTCACTCCCGATACCCGCCAGGGTCCTTCTCCCGAGCACCTGATGGGAACCGATGATTTCGGCCGGGACATTCTGGCCCGGTCCCTGGTCGCGACGCGGCTGACGCTCATCATGTCCGTTTCCGCAACTGTCATTGCCGTGATCGGCGGCCTGGCCCTGGGTGCGGGGGTGTGGCTGGCCCCGCGCCGCGTGCGTGAAGTTGCGCTGCGGCTCATTGAGGCAGCTGTCGCCTACCCATCCCTCATCCTGGCGCTGATCATTGCCGCCATTCTCGGCCCCGGCAGTGTGACGGCAGTGATTGCCATCGGCCTCGCCGGAATTCCCGGTTTCGCCCGGCTGACAGCCAACATGGCCGCCTCGGTATCACAGCGCAACTTCGTCGGAACCGCGCGCCTGCTGGGTGTTCCGGCACCGCTGCTCGCCGTCCGCCACCTACTGCCCAACATGGCGGAGCCGATCCTGGTGATGGCGACCTCCAGCTTCGCGCTGTCCCTGCTGGAAATCTCCTCGCTGTCCTTCGTCGGGCTCGGAGTGCAGAGCCCCGAGTATGATTTTGGCCGGCTGCTGAACGAGGGCCTGGTCTCCATCTACTCACAGCCGCTGCAGGTGGTGGTTCCCTCCATCATGCTGGTCGTTTCCGGTCTGGGAGCCATGCTGATCGGAGACGGCTTGGCCTCGGCGGCCGACCCGCGGGGCGGCCGCCGGTTCCTTGGCAAGCGCCTGCCTGCCCGCCGCCCGGTCTCGGCCAGCCCCGCGCCGGACGCGCTGCTTGAAGTCGACAACCTCACGGTCACCGCGCCCAACGGCAAGGAACTGGTCAAGGGCGTCTCCTTCAGCATCAAGAGCGGCGAAATCGTGGGCCTGGTCGGTGAGTCCGGATCCGGTAAATCCATGACCGCCATGACCGTGGCCGGTCTCCTCGCCGAAGGTGTCACGGCGGCAGCGCACACACTCCGCCTGGACGGATTGGATCTGCTGGCCCGGAACGACCCCAAGGTCCTGGCCTCCAGCATCGGCCTGGTCTTCCAAGACCCGGGGACCACCTTCAACCCGGCCCTGCGCATGGGTCCGCAACTGACCGAAGTGCAGCGCGTCCACCTTCGGCGGAACCGCAAGCAAGCAGACCAAGAAATGGTCACCGCCCTGGCTGAAATGAGCATCCGCGACCCTGAACTGAGGATGAGCCAGCACCCGCACCAACTCTCCGGCGGCATGCTGCAGCGGGCGGTGATCGCTTCCTCCACCGTGGCAGAACCGAAACTGCTGATCGCCGACGAACCCACCACCGCCCTCGACGTCACGGTCCAGGCCGAGGTCCTGCGCAAATTCCGGAAAGTAAACCGCGAACGCGGCACCGCCCTGCTGTTCATCTCCCACGACATCGGCGTGGTCCAGGAACTCTGCGACCAGGTGCTGGTGATGCACGACGGACAGATCCTCGAACGCCTCAGCGGGCGCGACCTGCAGGCAGGACACGCTACACACCCGTACACCCGTTCGTTGCTGGCCGCCACCCCCAGCATGACCGGGCCCCGCGCAGCACTTGCCGGAGCGCGATCCCAGCCAACGACCGGGAACGGCATGACCGAGTCGGACCAGTGAAAGGAAGACAGACCATGGACAGTTTCTCCCTGCCTGTGGCACGGGCCGACCGGCCGGAACCGGCAGACACTCCCCCACCCAGCCCGGCCCCCGCGCGGCCGCCACAGGACCAGCCCAGCCTCCCGGGCGCTGAGAAGGACGCCGCCGGCCTTCCGGATCTCCTCCTTAAAGTCGACAACGTCAGCGTCGATCTGGGTTCGGGTTCGAGTCGTTCGCGCATTCTGAACCGGGTGAGCCTGCAGATCCGGCGCGGACAAACGGTTGGTCTGGTGGGTGAGTCCGGTTCGGGGAAATCCACGCTGGCCAAAACCCTGATCGGGGACCTTGTCCCGACCAGCGGAGCGATCCGCTTCGATGGCCGCGAGACAAAAGACCTCAAACGGGCCGGTCTGCGACGCCTGCGCCGGAAGATCCAGCTGATCCCTCAGGACCCGTACTCTTCGCTGAATCCCCGGCGAACCATCGGACAAACCCTGGCAGAGGCTCTCGACCCGCTGGGGGCCAACCCGCGACGGCACGCTGCAGATATCGCCGGCTGGCTGGAGAAAGTGATGCTGCCGGCCGAGGCCGCCCATCGCTATCCGCACGAGTTCTCCGGCGGGCAGCGCCAACGCATCGCCATCGCCCGGGCCCTGGCGGTGCAGCCCGAACTCATCATCGCGGATGAGATTACGTCGGCACTCGATGTGACCACCCAGGCCGACATCCTCAACCTGTTGACCGACTTGCGCCGCGACCTCAACATGACCATGTTGTTCATCTCCCACAACCTCGCCGTAGTGCGCCACATCAGCGACGAAATCGCCGTCCTGTACCGCGGCGACCTGGTGGAGTCCGGCGGGATCGAAACCGTCTATTCCTCACCCTCCCATCCCTACACCCGCCGGCTGCTCGATTCGGTGCCCGGCGGCCCCGGCTTTAATATCGAGGGCGATGTCAACTGGGCCCCGCCCGCCGCCGAGGCGAGCGAAGGCGATGCCTCGTGAGAACCGGCGCGAAGGAAAGCACAACCGTCTTCCACTCGGGCCGCGTCTTCGACGGCCACTCCCTGCACGCCGACGCAACCGCCGTCGTCGTCCGCGGAAACCAGGTCGCCGCGGTGACATCCGACGATGAAGCCCGGCGCCTC
>NZ_JBNHHB010000290.1:0-5462 GCF_059091905.1 Arthrobacter sp. Dra40 | reverse complement strand
GGAAGCTTTTCCGCATAAAGGCATCGATTATGCGGAGGCGCCACCGGCCGACCAGCGTGCAGAAGCCGCCAAGAGCTGGAGCCCGTACCCGGCGCCCAGTCCGCGATCCGCCAATACATACTCGACGTCGAACCGCTGCTTCGAAACGGGGCGACCCTCGAACTCGATGGTCGGCGACCGGTCCCGGAACTGGCGGATGAAGTTGAACGTCTCATCGCGACGTATGTTGGGGACTGACGCCCGATAATCGATCGGCTAGCAGGCACACCTGGGCGTCATTTGGTGCTGCGGTAAGCAAAACCGAAAGGCAGTGCCGTCGATGAGCGTCATTCCGAACGACGGACACCGAAGGTGGACCGCGGCCCCGGGAGGGATTCGAGTACGGGCTCGACCTGTCACCGGTTCGAAGTGGACTTCTTCGCGTACCCGCTCAGATCGGTCAACGGCGGACCCGATAGCGCAGGTGAAGCACCCGGTTGCCCTGAATCACGACGTCGGGATCCTCCAATAGGTGCTGTGCGTGGACCGACCCGAAGTAGCGCTTGCCGGACCCGAATACGACGGGTACGACGTCCATCCGCACCTCGTCGACCAGGCCCGCGGCAAGCACTTGGCCACCGACGTCGCCGGCGGCGACCTCGACGATGCGGTCGCCCGCGAGCTCCTGCGCCTTGGCCACGGCTGCCTCGACGCCGTCGGCGAAGGTAAACGGCGCCTCGGGGTCCCAGCCCTCGGGCTTCGGCCGGTGCGTCACGACGACCACGTGGTCGATCCCGCCCGGAGGCTTCCCGTCCCAGCCGTCAGTCATGTCGAAGACGTGGCGGCCGACGATTGTCGCCCCGATCTGGTCCCAGTACGGCCGGGTGTAGTCGTAGGACGTCTGCGACACCTTCACCGCGCCGCTCTCGTCCAACGGGACGTCACCGCTGGACAACCAGTCGAACAGCGGTCCGGGCTGGTCGTTCTCGTCCGCGACGAAGCCGTCCACCGACACCGAGCTGTACATGACCACCTTGCCCACGGGGCTCTCCTTTGCTTTGGTGTCAGGAATGAGGTTGTTGAAGCGCGTTGGCTCCGGCTCAGACTCTTCCTGAATCGTAATCCGTGGCACCAGCCCGTCTTTCGAGACGCTGTGCCAGAGTGTCGTCGTCATCCTCACCAATGACGGGACAGGCCCGCGATGCTGACCGCGTCGCGGACCTTACCCGTGAGCTCGGCGACCAGTCCCTCGAGCGGTCCCTTTCCCACACTCCTGCGCCAGACGACGGCACATAGGAGAAAGGTTATGGTCTGGATAGCCACAGACATGACCGGCCGGTCGTCGGCCAAAATGTCGTCGGCCACGATGATGATGTGGGCGGAGTAGAAGGTCAGCGTCATTGACCCCAAGGCAGCGATGGGTTCCAAAGCCTTACCGGCATAAGGGGCCAGGAGAAGGATAGCGCCGAGGGCGGCCACGGCTGTTCCCAGGGTCTGCAGGATGGTGATTGGCGTCGAGGTGTAGGGAGCCAAAACCGCCAGCCACCAGCCTGTTGTCGCGGGCAGGGTTGCCGCATCGCCGCCGAACGCGAGGACACCGTTGATTCCTGCCTCTCCGAGGGCGGGAGTAGCTGCAACGAGGCGCCCGTAGCCTCCCGCCGGGCCGAGGAGGAATGCAGAGAGCGACCACATGCAGGCCGCCAAAAGTGTGCCGGCGCCGAACAGCAGGAGTGCGACACGTTTGGAGGTGAGGTTGAGCCGTCCGATGGTGATTCCTACGCAGATGTAGGCGAGCCAGGGCACGGCTGGGTAGAAGCCGGTCAGGAGCATGTCGAGCAGGAAGCGGCCGGGCTCGCGCACGATGATCCCGAAGGTGTAGTCGGCATCGAGCGGGTGGTAGGTCGGCCACCACGCACGAACAAGCTGCATGGCCACCGGGCCCAGGACCGCGAAGCCCGCTGCCAGGACCAACAGGGTGCGCCGGGACAGTGACACCAGTGGGATCGCGAGCAGGAAGAGGATCCCGTAGTACGTGAGGATGACCAAATTCGGGCTGTCCGTGTATCCGAGCAGGGCGCCGATCGAGGCTATGAGCACCGCACGCACTGCCAGGGCGGCACGGTCGGCGGTCAGGGCCCGACCGGTGTGGGGGCTCCGCCCGCCGGTGAGGAACGCCGTTGAAACGCCAGCCAGCAGGGCGAACAGGGCGGCAGCCCGTCCGCCGAACAGGATCCACTCCAGTGAGGGGCTGCCGTCATCCATCTTGGCGGGCAGGAGATGGATGGCTATGAGGCCGATCAGGGCAAGACCCCGTGCTGCGTCCACGGCAGCCACGCGGCCAGTGCCGCCAGCGGTCCCGGACGGTCCGGAACGTTCCTTCGTCTCCGGATCCGGGTTGCCGATTTTCCCTGACGGCAATAACGGGGGGCGAAAAATCATTGCAGATCCTTTGAGTGACCCCCGCGTTCGGGCCGGCGGTGCAGCCGTCCGCGATGTTTGACCTGCCGAAACTAGCCCGGCCGGCGTTACTTTGGCGTTACTGCGCCGTTACTGCTGCACACGGCGTCTTAAAGACTCATTGGAAGGAGAATCCGGCGAAATCGACCGTTGCGGCTCGCGGCACCACCCAGAGGATGTGCGGCTAGGTACCCAGAGGATGTGCAGCCAGGTACCGTCGGGCATGGGAAGCAGGCCAGGCCGCGCAGACAGCGCAGCCGGGCACCGAACACGCCGGCTTAGGAGTCTTTGGCCCCCTCCGGCGCGATCGGCGACAGGGACGGACCGATGGCGTCCACCGACTGGGACAGCGGGATGCCGGAGCCGTCGCGGCGGCCGTGCTCGGTGGGCAGGGCGCGCGAGGCTCCGTTGGCAGAGCTGGCCTTCGCCGGACCGTGCCCGGCCCACGCCAGCGACAGCATGTCCTCGCCCTTCAGGAAGCGGTGTGCACGCACTCCGCCGGTGGCACGGCCCTTGGCCGGGTACTCGGCGAACGGGGTGACCTTGACGGAGCCCGGGGAGGTGCCGGGCAGGGCCTCCTGGGTGGAGGCCACGGTGACCACGACGGCGTCGGCGTCCTTGGCGGACACCGCACCGAAGAACGTCACCGCGTCTCCGTCGCCCAGCTTGATGCCGGCCACGCCCCCGGCAGTACGGCCTTGGGCGCGGACGGCTGAGGCCGGGAAGTGAAGCAGTTGTGCCTGCCGGGTGATGAAGACCAGTTCGTCGTCGTCCGCCGGAACGCTCAGGCCCACAACATAGTCCTTGGGCTTGAGCGCGATGATCTCCCAGTCGTCCCGGTTCAGCGGGTAGTCCGGCGTCACGCGCTTGGCCACGCCCTGTGCTGTGCCAAGGGCCAGTACCTTGTCCAGCGGCGCCAAAGCGACCAAAGATTCGCCCTTCGCCAACGTCACGAATTCGGTGACCGGTACGCCGCCTGCCAGATTTGGTGACCCGGCGGCACCGGCGAGCACCGGCATGTCCAGGACCGGAAGCCGCAGCATCCGGCCCAGTGAGGTCACCGCTCCGATTTCGGCCCGCGCCGTAGCCCGGACGGCCGAGGTGAGGACGTCGTGCCGAAGCCGCTGGCCGTCCGCCAAGGGCTCCTGGTCCACCGTGCGGGCCAGCTGGCCGGACGCCGACAGCAGGACCCAGCACGGGTCGTCCGCAATCTGCAGCGGCAGGGCAGCCTTGGCGTTCTTGCCAGCGGGCGCGGCGGAGGGCAGTGCTGTTCCCCGCAGCGGTGCGGCCGCCTCCGACTCGAGCAGCACGGTCCGCCGCGGCGTGGCGTAGAGGGCGGACACTTCGCCCAGCTCGTCGGAGACCAGTTGACGCAGCATGGACTCGTTGGCCAGGATCTCCTCCAGTTCGGCAATCTCGCGGCGCAGTTCGTCCTGTTCCTTCTCCAGTTCAATCCGCGAGTACTTGGTCAGCTGGCGCAGTCGCAGTTCGAGGATGTAGTTGGCCTGGATTTCGGACAGGTCGTAAATGGCCATCAGCCGTTCACGGGCTGCGGCGGCCTCTTCCGAAGAGCGGATGATCTGGATGACCTCGTCGATGTCCACGATGGCAATCAGCAGGCCTTCGACCAGATGCAGCCGGTCCTTCTTTTTGCCCAATCGGAACGCGGTCCGCCGCCGCACCACGCCGATCCTGTGGTCGACGTAGACCTGCAGCAATTCCATCAGACCCAGCGTGCGGGGCTGCCCGTCAACCAGCGTGACATTGTTGATGCCGAACGAATCCTCCATCGGCGAATAGCGGTACAGCTGGGCCAGCACCGCGTTGGGATTGAAGCCGTTCTTCAGCTCAATCACCAGGCGCAGGCCGTGCTGCCGGTCGGTCAGGTCCACGATGTCGCTGATGCCCTGCAGCTTCTTGGACGTGACCGCGTCCTTGATTTTCTCGATCACCTTTTCGGGGCCGACGCCGTAGGGCAGCTCGGTGACCACCAGTCCGGTGCGGCGGGCGGTGAGCTTCTCCACCTCCACCTTGGCGCGGGTCTTGAAGGAGCCGCGCCCTGTGGCGTAAGCATCGCGGATCCCGTCCAGGCCCACGATCCTGCCGCCCGAGGGAAGGTCCGGTCCCGGGACGAACCGCATGATGTCCTCGAGCGTCGCCTCCGGGTTCGCGATCAGGTGCTGGGCCGCAGCGATTACTTCACCCAGGTTGTGCGGCGCCATGTTGGTGGCCATGCCGACGGCGATACCGGAGGACCCGTTGACCAGCAGGTTGGGGAATGCGGCCGGGAGCACCTCGGGCTGCATCAGCTGGTTGTCATAGTTTGGAACGAAGTCCACCACGTCTTCGTCCAGGTGATCGGTCAGCGCCAGGGCCGGGGCAGCGAGGCGGGCCTCGGTGTAGCGGGGCGCCGCCGGACCGTCGTCGAGTGATCCGAAGTTGCCGTGGCCGTCAATCAGCGGCATCCGCAGGGAGAAGGACTGCGCCATGCGCACCATCGCGTCGTAGATGGCCGTGTCCCCGTGCGGGTGCAGCTTGCCCATTACTTCGCCAACCACTCGGGCGGACTTCACATGCCCCCGGTCCGGCCGCAGCCCCATCTGGGACATCATGTAGAGAATGCGGCGCTGCACAGGCTTCAACCCGTCGCGGGCGTCGGGCAGCGCGCGCGAGTAGATGACCGAGTAGGCGTATTCGAGGAAGGAGCCTTCCATCTCGGAGGTCACGTCGATATCGACGATGTTCTCCGTGTAGTCCTCTTCGGGGGCAGGAGTCTGGCGGCGGGGCATGGGTAGAGCTTCGGTCCTTAGTTAAAAGTTGCGGATACAGTGAGTTTATGGCGCAAGAGGCTGATTCCCCGGATTATCCGGATTATTGGGAAGCGGATGTCGTGCTGCGCGACGGCGGGACAGCGCACCTGCGTCCGATCGTCCCCGCGGACGCCGAGGCCCTGCAGGCCTTCCACGTGGGGCAATCGGAAAGCTCCATCTACCTGCGTTTTTTCACTTTCAAGTCCAAGCTCAGCC
>NZ_JBNHHB010000289.1:0-5560 GCF_059091905.1 Arthrobacter sp. Dra40 | reverse complement strand
AGATCAGCAGGGCGCCCATGCCCATCAGCACGACTGCCACCACATACGTCAGCGGCAGCAGCTTCGCGATGTCCACCGGTCCCGGGTCGGGCCGTCGGAACAGTTTGGCGAAGCCGCGGCGCACCGCTTCCCAGAGTGCGCCGGCCACGTGCCCGCCGTCCAGCGGCAGCAGCGGGATCAGGTTGAACACGAACAGTGCCAGGTTGACCGAGCCGACCAGTCCGATCAGGGTGGCCGCCCGCGCCTCGAATGGAATTTCGTCCATTGCGCTGATTTCGCCGGCAATCCGGCCCACGCCCACCACGCTCATCGGTCCGTTCGGGTCGCGCGGGGCATCGCTGAAGGCCGCTTCGGCCACACCGGCCAGGCGCTGCGGCAAATTGAGCACGACGCCGGTGATCGCCTGCAGGTTCTCGCCCACTGCCGGGAGCACGTCGGTGGCCGGCTGCGGTACCAGTGCGGTGGTGGCGCCCATGCCGACGAAACCGGCTTGTTCGGTTACCGGCTTGCCGGTGCTGTCGACTACCGGTTGACCGGCGTCGTCGAACACCGGGCGTTCGGTGAGGATGGGTGTGATGGTGGTCTGGATTTCGGTGCCGTCGCGCTGCAGCGTGATCGGAGTCTTCTCCCCCGCTGCGTCCCGAATCCAGGCGGTCAGCTGGTACCAGTCGGTGACCGGTTTGCCGTCGAAGGCGGTGACGGTGTCGCCCGGACGGATCCCGGCAGCCGTGGCCGGCGCTTCCGGATCGCTGGGCAGGCAGTCGGTCTGGCCGGTTTCGGCCGCCTGCGAGGCAGGAATCACGCACTTGTTGACTTGCGCAACGGTGGTGGTCGCCTGGGCAGAACCGAAGCCGACCAGCACCACACCGATCAGCACCGTGCCGATGACCAGGTTCACGAAGGGGCCGCCCAGCATGATGATGACCCGTTTCCAGACCGGCAGCTTGTAGAACATCCGGTTCTCATCGCCGGGCTGCACCCGCTCGGCTTCGGCCTGCCGGGCGTCGTTGGCCAGTTGCTGGAACATTCCCGTGCTGGAGCGGCGGACTTCGCCGACGGTCCCGGGGCCCTCGCTGCCGGGGCCCCCCTTCGCCGGCGGGTACATGCCGATCATGGAGACGTAGCCGCCCAGCGGGATGGCTTTGAGTCCGTATTCCGTCTCGCCCCGCCGTCGGGAGAAAAGCGTTTTACCGAAGCCGACCATGTACTGGGTGACCCGCACCTTGAACAGCTTGGCGGGCAGCAGGTGCCCCACTTCGTGCAGGGCGATGGACACCGCGATGCCGACGGCCACGAAGAGGACGCCGAGGATGAAAAACAGAATGGTCACAACAAAGCCAAACGTTCGTGGGCCCGCGAGCGTGCCCAGTTCTCTGCCGCCAGCACGGTGGCCACGGTCAGTTCGCCCGACGGCGTGTGCTCGTCCACCACGGCAGCCACGGTTTCCACGATTTCATCAAAGCGGATCCGGCCGTCATGGAAGGCGTCGACGGCTTCCTCGTTGGCCGCGTTGTACACGGCCATGAAGGTCCCGCCCCGGCCGGCTGCGTCCTTGGCCAGCCGCACCGCGCTGAAGACGTCTTCGTCCAGCGGCTCGAACGTCCAGCTCGTGGCCTGGCTCCAGTCACACGCCGGCGCCGCGCCCGGCACCCGCTCCGGCCAGCCCATGCCGAGGGCGATGGGCAGGCGCATGTCCGGCGGGGAGGCCTGCGCGATCGTGGATCCGTCGGTGAACTGCACCATCGAATGCACCACCGACTGCGGGTGCACCACCACGTCGATCCTCTCCAGCGGGACGTCGAAGAGCAGATGCGCTTCGATGACTTCCAGGGCCTTGTTGACCATGGTCGCGGAGTTGGTGGTGACCATCCGGCCCATGTCCCACGTGGGATGCGCCAGCGCCTGCGCCGGAGTGACGCCGCGCAGTTGTTCTTTGCTGTAACCGCGGAACGGCCCGCCCGATGCGGTGACGATTAGCCGATCCACTTCGCCGGCCGTGCCAGAGCGCAGCGCCTGGGCAAGCGCCGAGTGTTCGGAATCCACCGGCACGATCTGCCCGGGCCGTGCTGCCTGTTTGACCAGCGGGCCGCCGGCGATCAGTGACTCCTTGTTGGCCAGTGCCAGCAGGTGTCCGGCCCCCAGCGCGGCCAGCGTGGGCGCCAACCCGATGGACCCCGTAATGCCGTTAAGTACGACGTCGGCGTCCGGCCAGGCGGCGATGCGGGCGGCTGCGTCAGGGCCTGCGAAGAGCTCGGGCGAGTAGTCGGAAACGCCTGCGTCCGCCGCGGCGGCCTTGACCGCCGTCGCCAGATCATCCACCGTGCCGGCGGCGGCGCCGACTGCCTGTGCCCGGGTGTGGACGGCCTGTCGGGCCGCCAGTTCCAGGTTCCTGCCCGCTGCGAGCGCCGTGACCTCGAAGCGCTCGGGGGCTGCGTCCACCACGTCGATCCCCTGGGTGCCGATCGAACCGGTGGACCCCAGCAGCACTACTTTGCGGCGGGCGGGATGCGGGGCCGGCGGCGGCGGATCTCGGAAGTCCATGTGCTCAATTATCCCGCACGGCTGCCTCCCTGCTGCCCTGGCTGCTGCCCTGCCTGCTCCCCTGGCCGCGCGAGGGCTAAGTTCGGGCCGCGCGAGGCCTAAGTTCCGTGGCGTCCTTCTGGCCGGACAACTTCGCCTAGCCCGCAAAAATGTGAATGCCGGCTGGACGACAAACAAACACCGAGAATTCCCGGTCTATGCGGCCGGTGATTGGCCCCTGGGTGATTGGTCCTCTGGGTGATTGGGCCTAGGGGTCATTGGTCCTCTGGGTGATTGGGCCTAGGGGTCATTGGTCCTCTGGGTGATTGGTCGCCCACATGAGCAGGTGCTTCATGGCGCAGATGGCACCGAGGGCAGGGAAAATCTGCCAGGGCAGGGTTTGTGCACCCTGCCCTGGCGGCGGAACCCTGCCCTTAGCAAAAACGGCTCCGTACGGTTGCGGCTCACCGGGCGGGCGTGGGATAAACCTCGGCACAGCGGCTGCCCCTCACGGTCCGCCCGGCGAGCGCGGCGGCTACCGCACGCGGCGGGTCAAATCGCCGCCGGGCACCGGTTACACCTGCTTGACCGCCAGCACGTTGCAGGAGGCACCCAGCAGGATGTTGTGGGCGGTGGAGCCCATGACCAGCTTGCCCACCGGCGTACGGTTGCGCACCCCGATGACGATCAGTTCCGCCCCCGACTCTTCGGCGGCATCGAGCACCTCGTCAGCGGCAAGTCCGTCCGAGATTCCATGCCTGACGCTGAAGCCCACGCCGGCGCCGCCCAGGACGGATTCCAGCCGCGTGACATCGGCGGCATCTGCATAAGCCGGGTCCACCAGGCGGTCTGCCCGAGTGGTATTGACCACCAGCAACTTTGCCGACCGGCGTTTGGCCTCGTCGATCGCGGCGGCCAGCGCGGCGTCGCCCAGAGCGTTGGGCACATACCCGACCACTATCGTGCTCATGTGCTGACCTCCTTGTCCTGCGGGCGGTCGTCGTCGAGCACTGCCGATTCCATCAGGCGCTGGCGCTTCTTCATCCAGAAGGACAGCACGAAGATGATCACCAACGCGATGTAGATCCCGGCCGAAATCGGAGTGGATACCAAGGCCGTCGGGTCGCCCTGGGAGATGGCCAGCGCCCGCCGCAGCTGGCTCTCGAAAATCGGCCCGAGGATCATGCCCACCACCAGCGGAGCAATCGGATAGCCGTACCGGCGCATGAAGAAGCCGAGCACGCCCACGACCAGCAGCACGAACACGTCCACCGGCGTGAAGTTCACCGAGAACGCGCCCATGGCAGCAAAGACCAGGATGCCGGCGTAGAGGTACGGCCGCGGGATCTGCAGGATCTTCACCCAAATGCCCACCAGCGGCAGGTTGAGCACCAGCAGCATCAGGTTCCCCACATACAGGCTGGCGATGAGCGCCCAGACCAGGGCACCTTCGACCTCAAACAACAGTGGGCCGGGCTGGATGTTGTAGCGCTGGAAGGCCACCAGCATCATCGCAGCCGTCGCCGTCGTCGGGATGCCCAGCGTCAGCAGCGGCACCAGAACGCCTGCTGCGGCCGCGTTGTTGGCCGACTCAGGACCGGCCACGCCTTCAATCGCGCCGCGCCCGAATTGCCTTTTGCGTGCGCCCCGGGCCAGCTTCTTCTCCGACGCATAGGACAGGAAGGTGGCGACATCGGCACCGCCGGCCGGCATGGTGCCGATCGGGAAGCCGATAAAGGTCCCCCGCAGCCACGGCTTCCAGGACCGCTTCCAGTCCTCTTTGTTCATCCACGACGTCCACCCGCCGGTCACCGGAATGACCTTGACGGGCCCGTGCCGGAGCCGGGAGGCCACGTACAGCGCCTCGCCCAGCGCGAACAGCCCCACGGCCACCAGCACGACGTCGATGCCGTCCGCCAGGAACGGGCTGCCGAAGGTGTAGCGCTGCTGGCCGGTCATCAGGTCCACACCCATGAACGCCATGAACAGCCCCAGTCCCAGCGAGGCCAGCCCGCGCAGCACGGAGGCACCCAGCAGAGCACCGACGGTCAGGAACGCCACCACCATCAGGGCGACGTACTCCACCGGACCGATCTGCACGGCGAACGCAGCCACGTAGGGTGCCACGAAACTCAGCAGCACGGTGGCGACCGTACCGGCGATGAAGGAACCGATCGCCGCCGTCGCCAGCGCTGCGGCACCGCGTCCGGCTTTCGCCATCCGGTTGCCCTCGAGCGCGGTAACGATGGAGGCGGATTCGCCGGGAGTATTGAGCAGGATCGAGGTGGTCGATCCGCCGTACATGCCGCCGTAGTAGATGCCGGCGAAAACGATGATCGCCGCCGTCGGCTCCAGGCTGTAAGTGATCGGCATCAGCAGTGCGACGGTCATCGCCGGTCCGATACCCGGGAGCACGCCCACGGCGGTTCCCACCAGCACCCCGCCCAAGGCGTAGAGCAGGTACATCGGCTGCATCGCCACGGAAAAGCCCTCCAGGAGGGCGTAGAAATTATCCATTCAGGAACGGCACCCCTTCGAACACACCGGCGGGCAGCGAGACGCCCAGGAGCCCGGCGAAGGCGAACTGCAGCAGCAGCGCCATGACGATGCCAACCACGGCCGCCCGCCACAACGGTTTGGTTCCCAACGCCCAGGCGGCGCCGAAGAACAGCACCGCGGCGGCAACCGGCCAGCCCAGCGGAACAATCAGGAAAATATGGGCGACGACGGTGCCCGCCATCTTGGCCACGGTCGCCCAGTCCGTCGTGACAGTGGGATCGATGTCTTCGCCCTCGTCGGCCTCGCCGGTGACGCCGCGCAGCAGTTGCACAATCAGCCCGCCGCCGACCGCAACCAGCAGTCCGGAGACGATAAAGGGCAAGGCCCGGGGCCCGATGTCGCTGGCCGAGTCGGGCGTCTGGATGCCAGCCCCGGCGACGAAGCCGACGATCCCGATGCTCAGGATGACGGCCGCGAAGATTATTTCTCCGAGCGGTTTGCCCGGGACGGCGTCGCCGCCGCCCCGGACCGCTCCAGCAGT
>NZ_JBNHHB010000288.1:0-5568 GCF_059091905.1 Arthrobacter sp. Dra40 | reverse complement strand
GGTACTTCACCGATCCCGAGGGCCACGACATGCGCGTGATGGTCGCCGGCATCCGCAAGGCCCGCGAAATCGCCGCGCAGCCGGCCATGGCCGAGTGGACCGGCCGGGAACTGTCCCCCGGCGTCGAAGCGCAGACGGACGAAGAGCTGCAGGACTACATCCGCAAGACGCACAACACCGTCTACCACCCCGCCGGCACCGTCCGGATGGGACCGGTCGAGGACGCCATGTCCCCGCTGGACGCTGAACTGCGGGTCAAGGGCGTCACCGGCCTGCGCGTGGCCGACGCGTCGGTCATGCCCGAGCACGTGACCGTCAACCCGAACCTGACCGTCATGATGATCGGCGAACGCTGCGCCGACCTCATTCGCGCCAGCTGGGCGTCGGAAACAACGACGGCGGCGGTCGCCTCCGGCGCGGTGCGCGTCTGAGCGGTGGTTCAGTGACGTTCTCCCCTGGGGAGAATCGTTAGCGCCGGGCGTTCGCCAGGCAGCAACGGGTGGCGGGAGCGAACTTTGCTTTCGCCACCCGGTGCTTTCAGCTCACTTGAGGAACTTGGACATCCTCCGGTCCGCCAGCAGCTTCCCGCCGGTCTGGCAGGTGGGGCAGTACTGCAGCGACGAATCCGCGAAGGAGACTTCCCGGACCGTGTCCCCGCACACCGGGCACGGCTCTCCGGTGCGGGCGTGCACCCGCATCGCCTTCCGCTTCGAATCCTTCAGCTCGCTGGCCGGGCGGCCGGAGGCATGGTCAATCGCTGACTCGAGCACCTGGTGCATTGCCCAAAACAACCGCTCCACATCCTCGGGATCCAGCTTCGAGGCGTTGGCGAACGGGGAGAGCCTGGCCGCATGCAGGATTTCGTCGCTGTAGGCGTTGCCGATGCCGGCGATCGCCGACTGGTCGCGCAGCAGTCCCTTGAGCTGGCCCGAGTGCGCGGCAAGCATTTCCGCGAAAGCCGCGTAGTCAACGTCGAGCGCGTCCGGTCCCAGCCGGGCGATGCCCGGCACGTCGGCCGGGTCCTTGACCACGTACGCGGCCAGCGATTTCTTGGTACCGGCCTCGGTCAGATCGAACCCCGGTTTTTCCGGGGTGTCGGCGGCGAAGCGCACGCGCAGCGCCATGGGTCCCTTGCCCGGCCGCAGCGGCCCCGGCTTCAGCGCATCCGACCAGCGCAGCCAGCCGGCCTTGGCCAGGTGCATCACCAGATGCACCTCCCCCGCCGTGAGCACAATGAACTTGCCCCGGCGTTCCACATCCGACACCGGCTGCGCGCCCAGCTCACTCAGCGGAACATCCGCTGTCTTCAACACCGAGAAGGACAGCACCTCCACCTCGGCAATCGTGGCAGCCGGGGCGTCAGGCGGAATGAGCTTCTGCCGCAGGAAGTCAACGAGTCCCTGCACTTCGGGCATCTCGGGCATGACCCCACCTTAACCGGTGGACCCACCGCGCAACATGACCGTTTGCCCGCCGGAACGGCCCGACGGGCAAATCAGCCGCGATGTGTCTAGTCGGCGAGCTCGACGACCTCGAACTCGAGCAGCTCCGCGCCGCTCGCGACGGGTTGCCGGGAGCTGTGGTCCCGCGGCGCCCTGTTGTCGCGCCAGTTCTCGAAATCCTCGCGGGTGGCCCACTGGGTGTACACGAAGTACCGGTCTTCACCCGCGACGGGACGCAGCAGCTGGAAGCCTTCGAACCCGGGAGCTGAGTCCACCGCGTGCTTGCGTGCGGCGAACCGCGACTCCAGTTCGGTGCCTGAACCCTCCGGGACCTTGAGCGCGTTGATGACGACGATGGACACGATGCTTCTCCTTTCGGCCTGGGAACCACCCCGGGCGACTCTCCCACGCTACCGTGGCACCGCCGTCGGGCACCGCCATGAGAGTTCAAGGTAATGACACCCGGGCGGTCTTGCTTCCGACCCCTGAGGGTGTGGGGTGATCTACTTCAACTCGATTTCAACGAACACAAAGACATTGTCGGATGCGTTAACGACGTTGTGTTCGCTGCCTGCTTCGCGTGCGTAGGAGACACCGGCGGTCAGGTTGCTGATCGAGGCCCCTTCACGGGTTTCCAAGGTCAGCGCCCCGGTGGTCATGGGGACCACAACATAGTCCATGGAATGCGTGTGCCAACCGGTTTCCGCCCCGGGAGGAAAGCGCCATTCCGTGACCCTGACCCGTTCGTTGTCGATCTGCGCGGTAGCGGCTGCGGGCGGGCGTCGGTCTGTTGTCTGCTGGTCCACGGGACCTGCAGGAACCTCCTGTGGCATGTTTCTCCTTCGGGTGGATGTTCGCCGTTTAGGCCACACTATCTGTCCTCCCAAAACGACGGCGACGCGCTTGGACTCCGCCGCATCGCCCCTCGGCGCTGCCCTGCCTACCCTCGTGCAGAACGGGTAGTCAAGCATCTACCGAACGGGTTCGGAAGCTTCTACCATTTTCTCTACTGCTCCATCGCGGGGAAGGAGGGGTGTGGGAATCATCGTCCGGAATGCTCCCAAACGCCCCGGCTGCAGGCTGCGCGCGGATGCATCCGTCACTGGGATTTCCCGCCTACCTGATTATGTGGCCCTTTCAACGCAACAGACCTCAAGAAGTCGATCTCGATGAACTGATGGCGTCCGCCCGGCGCCCGAAGAAGAAACTCCGGCGTCGCCGTTTCGACCTGTGGCTGGTGAGCGTTGCCGTTGCGGCGTTAGGAGCCGGCGCCCTGGTGGCGCCGGCGGCGGTCGGTGTCGCCGCCGTCGGAAATTCAGTCCTGGACATGTGGCAAGGGCTGCCGACCGACCTGCCGGTGGACCGCCCGCTGGCGCAACACATCGTCTTGTTGGACAAAGATGGCAAGGAATTCGCCCGGTTTGCCAGCGAGAACCGGGTTGATGTTGAGCTGGGCCAGGTGTCGGAGGCCTTCAAGAAGACCCTGGTCAGCACCGAGGACGCCCGCTTCTACGAACACGGCGGCGTCGACCCGATGGGCATCGTCCGGGCACTGATGCACAACGCCACCAACAGCGACGTCCAAGGCGCTTCCACCCTGACCCAGCAACTGGTCCAGAACATGCTGGTCAACCACGCGCGGAACGAGGAGGAAGACAAGGTCGCTGTCGGCGACACCTACAACGCCAAGATCCGGGAAATGAAGTATGCGGTCGCACTGGAAAAACAGCTGCCCAAGGATGAAATCCTGCTGCGCTACATGAATGCCGTCTATTTCGGGAACCGCGCCTATGGGGTGGAGGCCGCGGCCCGCTTCTACTTCAGCACGACGGCGGCGAAGCTTGACTATGCCCAGTCGGCCCTGTTGGTGGGGCTGCTCAAGGGGCCCACGGCTTTCGACCCTTTCGCCCACCCCGAGGCCTCCAAGGAACGGCGCAACACCGTGCTGGATGTGTTGGAAAAGCAGGGAGTGTTGCCGGCCGACAAAGCGCAGGCCGCCCGTGAGGCGCCGCTTGGCGTCAAGCGCGGCGAGGTGCCGTCCGGCTGCGGAGGGTCCCGCTACCCGTTCTATTGTGAGGCGGTCCGGGAAGAACTCCTGTCCAACCCGGCTTTCGGCAAGACCGCGAAAATCCGAGAGCAGCGCTTTAACCTGGGCGGCCTGACCTTGACCACCGGGTTGGACCGGAAGGCTGCTGACGCGGCGCAGAAAGCCGTCGAGAGGGCGCTCGGCAACAACAACCGCGCGGCACTGGGCACCGCCGTCGTCCAACCGGGAACCGGCCACGTGGCCGCCATCGCGCAGAACCGTGCCTGGGGCAAGGGCAAAGGCAAAACACAGGTTGTCTACGTCCGCCACGCCTTCCAGGTCGGGTCGGCCATGAAGCCGATCGTGCTGGCCACCGCGCTGACGCAGGGCATTCCGACCTCCACGAAGTTCCGCGCCGACGGCCCCTACCGCTCACGGAAACTGGACAATCCGAAGGGCGGGTACATCAACTACGACAATGTAGATTACGGCGTCATCGATGCCTACCAAGCCATCCGCGCCTCGGTGAATATCTACTTCATCAAACTCGTCGAGCGTGTCGGTGTCATCAACGCGGCCAAGATGGCCAACGAGCTGGGCATCACCTCCATTGACCCGGACAAGCTCAGCGGCAGGGAAGGTTCGCTTGCCCTCGGCGCCTACGAAGTCACCCCGCTGCAAATGGCGAGTGCCTATGCCGCCTTCATGAGCAAAGGCACGGTCTGCAAACCGGTCACCATCATCAAGGCAGTCCAGACCGACACGAAAAAGGAGTTGTCGGTTCCGGACCCGGATTGCCACCGCGCCATCAAACCAGCTGTCGCGGACACCGTCGCGGACGTGCTCAAGGAACCCTTCAACCCCAGAGGGACCCTGGGACCGCGCATCGAGCTTAAGGGCAACCGGGAGGCCGGAGCCAAGACCGGAACAACCAACGACTTCGCCGCCAACTGGATTGTCGGCGGCACCCCGCAGCTCACGGCCGCCGTATGGCTTGGCGACCCCCGGGGCGGGGGTCAATACCCGCTCAAACGTGTCCAGGCCTACGGCAAAACCTACACAGACCTGACCGGCTCCGAGGTCGCCGCCCCGGTCTGGAAGGAAACGATGGACGGTGCGCTCAAGGGCGAGAAGAAGATCCCGCTGCCGGACTCCCACCGCTCGATGACCAAGTAGCCAAGGAGACGCCATGACATTCCCGGTTCTTCAGGACAAAGTCGCCATTGTGACAGGTTCAGCACAAGGCATGGGCGAGGCTACTGCCCGACTCTTCGCTGAAGCCGGCGCCAAGGTCGTCGTTGCCGACTTCAATCAGGACAAGGGTCAGTCGGTAGTTGACGACATCGTGGCTGCCGGAAGAGGCGCTTTCTTCGTCAAGGTCGACGTTTCCAGGGGCGAGGATGTGAAGGCAATGGTCGCCGCCACCGTCGAGAGGTACGGCCGACTCGACGTCGCAGTGAACAACGCAGCCCTCACTCCCGACCAGGCTCCGCTCCACGAGTTCGACGAACAGTACTGGGACCGCCTGATGTCCGTCGATCTCAAAGGCGTCGCTCTCTGCCTCAAGTACGAGATCCAGCAGCTTCGTGCACAAGGTGGCGGCGGATCGCTCATCAACATCTCGTCGGTGAGCGGATTCCGTCCGCAGCCCGGCAACCCGGCCTACATCGCCGCGAAGCACGGTGTGGTGGGACTGACCAAGGCCGCAGCGCTGGAAAACGGCGCCGAAAACATCCGGGTCAACTCGGTGGCCCCCGGCGCCATCGATACGCCGATGCTCCGCGGAGCGCTTGAGGAGGTGGGCATCGACCCGGTCGAGTACGCGCCGCAGCTGAGCCTGCTCAACCGGTTCGGCGATGCCAGCGAAATCGCCGAAGCCAGCCTCTGGCTCGCCTCGGATGCGTCGTCCTACGTCACCGGCACCACGATCCACGCGGACGCGGGCTACACGTCCCGCTAAGTTGAAGCGCGACAATCCGGCAACTGTGCCCGGCTGCTGTAGCCGGGCGCCGTTGCGTGAAATCCCCTTGGAACAACCTGGGCGCAGCCTCTTCCGCCAGCAGCATCGGGTGAGCTGCCCGACCGCTTAGGGGAAAGACC
>NZ_JBNHHB010000287.1:0-5570 GCF_059091905.1 Arthrobacter sp. Dra40 | reverse complement strand
ACATCGCATTGGGCAGAGCCTCCTGCACAGTGCCTTCAATCTCAATGACACCGTCTTTCTTAGCCATATCCTCCGCTAACGTCAGTAACCATCGCTGGCGCGGTGGCTAGTTTTTGGGTTTTGCTTGCCGCTACACTCCCACTAAGCCGTACGTTCCGGCAGACTTTCGCGGGCGCCATGCACCCGAAGTTGGGCATAAAAGTAGAGACAACCAACAGACAACTGTACTCCGGAAGCCGGATAAAGTTAAATCCGGATAACGGTTGTGGGGTGCGGGCTTCGCCGACGCCCCGACAGCGCCACCGGGCCCGGCGGCCTATCCGCCCGCCGCGCCCGGTCCGGAGCCACCCTCAGCGTGACCCCTGCATGGGAAATTTTTCCAGTACGACGCCGGAGCCCTCCACCCGCTCGGCGCTCACCACCCCATCCCAAATGGCCGCTGTGACCGCTTCCGCGGCCAGCACGTGCAGTTCCGCCCTGGGATCCAGGGGCCCCTCCTGCACCAATTGCTGCTGCCCCGTGGCCAGCACGAAGACCACGTCTCCGTCCATCAGCGTATGTGACGGGCTGAGGGCCCGGGCCAGCCCGGCATGGGCGGCCGACGCCGTCCGGTTTGCCTGGGCAGGATCCAGCACGGCGTTGGTCGCGACGACACACAAGGTGGTGTTCAACGGAGCTGCAGAGGGGCGCGCGGGGCCGCCCGTTTCTTCCGGCGCGCGGCCGGTGCTGCCGGCCCCTGTAAAGGGCGTTCCTGCAGCATTGACCACGGCGAGTGCCCCGACCACGATGCCTTCGTTGGCGCCGCCCATCCGCAGCGAGGCAGTCCCCACTCCCCCTTTGTACTTCTGGAAGCCCATGGCCGCCCCGGTACCTGCACCCACGTTGCCGCGCTGCACGGCGCCGAAGTCCGGGGCAGCGCCGGCGGAGGCAGCGGCGTCGTACCCCATCTGCTCGTCCGGGCGTGCCGCGATGTCCCCGCCGCGGCCCAAGTCATAGAGGGCTGCCGCCGGCAC
The DNA here is from genome assembly GCF_059091905.1 of Arthrobacter sp. Dra40. Taxonomy (NCBI): domain Bacteria; kingdom Bacillati; phylum Actinomycetota; class Actinomycetes; order Micrococcales; family Micrococcaceae; genus Arthrobacter; species Arthrobacter sp. Dra40. The sequence goes on along the minus strand of NZ_JBNHHB010000287.1, from coordinate 4,557 downwards.
AATCGGCACCACGGCATTCAACGTCCGGAAGCCACGCCCCTGCTCTTCCAGCCAGCGTTGCGCCCCGTGCGCGGCGATCAGTCCGAAGGCGCTGCCGCCGGTGAGCACCACCGCGTCCGCGGCCGGCACCAGGGTGGTGGGATCCAGCGCATCGGTTTCGTGGGTGGCCGGCCCTCCTCCGCGGACATCGACGGCGCCGACGGTCCCGGCCGGCGGCAGCACCACGGTGACTCCGGTGAGCCAGCCGTCGCCGGCCTTGTGGACGTGGCCTACGCGGATGCCGGGTACATCGGTAATAGAGGAAGCCATGGCCTCATCCTGCCCGGACCCTGCCCGCCGGGCAAGGAGTGCCGGCCGGGTAAGGAGTGCGGGCTGGGCAGGGAGTGCCCGCCCCGCCTCACCCGGCCCGGAGCCCCCACGGAATCACGGCGCCCAAAGGCAGCCGGGAAAACCGGCGTCAGCCGAACGCGACCAGGCTCTGCTGCCCGGCGTCGAGGCAGGCCCCGATAAGCAGGACCACCACATACGCACTGACCGGCACCAGCAGGGCCCACTCCCGTGCCGAGCCGGCATTGCCCAGGAGCGGCAGGGCGAAGTAGCCATTGCGCCGCCAGATGGTGTTGAGCAGCGGGATCCGCCGCCAGAGCTTGGGGGGTTTGATCCGCAACGGCCACAGCAGGTTCACGCCGCCGGTGGTGAGCATGTCGCCGAGCACATGCATGACCACGCCGATGCCCATGGCGAGCGGGAACCAGTTGTGATGTTCGGGTGCGTACAGGGCTATGAACGCCGCTACCGACAGGCCAACCGCCCAGGGGATCTTCTGCAGGCGGTCGGGGAGGAACTTCAGGGCCTTGGCCGCAAAGGCCACCAGCAGCACGCACAGGAGGCCCGCGCCGGGATAGACGGTTCCGAACCGCTGGGTTTCCACGGTCCAGAGCCCGGCGAGCCAGGCCAGTGCGACGAACGCCGCCAAGCCGATCAGCGAGTGGGTGCCCCGGCGATGCCCGCCGGCCAGTGCCCCGATTCCTGCACACACCGCGTTGGACAGTGGCGGCAATGAGCGGGCGATGGTGGCGTTGCGGTGGTCGGCATCCGGAACCAGCGCGGCGCCGGCTGTCACCATGGCTCCGGTGATCAGACCCAGTGGTCCTACCTCCAACAACCCCCAGCCCAAGGTGAGGGTCTGCGTGCCCCAGCCCATTGGCGTCGTCAGTGCATCCAGCGGTACGTGCACCTGGCTGGTGAGGGCGATCCAGGCGGCGGCGCCGGAGAGGGCGTGGTGGGCTCCCATCATGGTGGGGATTGTCCTTTCGGGTGCGGTGTCCGTGCAGGGCTTGCCGCTGGCCGGAGTTTGCTGTGGGGAAGGTGAAGGGGTCCGGTTTAACAGCGAAAGGCCGGCCCGGCTGGACGGTGGTTCCAGCGGAGCCGGTCTTTGGCGTTGCAGTCAGACCAGGGGCGGGTCGGCCTGTTAGTCCAGCGGCACCGGGGTGACCCCCAGCGGAGCCAGCCTGGCCGCGCCCCCGTCCTCGGCGGTCAAAACCCAGATGCCTCCGTCGTGCACGGCCACGGTGTGCTCCCATTGGCAGGAGCGCGAGCCGTCCGTGGTGACCACTGTCCAGTCGTCGTCCAGCACCTTGGTTTCGATGTCCCCGCGCACCAGCATGGGTTCGATGGCCAGGCACAGCCCGGGACGGATCTTGGGGCCGCGGTGGCTGGTCCGGTAGTTCAGCACGTCCGGAGCCTGGTGCATGGCGGTGCCGATCCCGTGCCCCACGTAATCCTCAAGGATGCCCAACGGCTTGCCGGGCACGGAGGAAACGTAGTCGTCGATGGCGTTGCCGATGTCGCCGACGCGGTGGCCGGTGGCCAGGGCAGCGATGCCGCGCCACATGGCTTCCTCGGTGACGTCGGACAGCCGCTGGTCCTCGGGATCGGCGGTGCCCACAATGACGCCGCGGGCAGAGTCACCATGCCAGCCGTCCACGCTGCAGCCGCCGTCCACCGACAGGATGTCCCCGTCCTCGAGCACTTTCCCGCCGGGGATTCCGTGCACCACTTCCTCGTTGACGGAAACGCAGACCGTTGCGGGGAAGCCGTGGTAGCCCTTGAAGTTGCTCTTGGCGCCGGCTTCGTCCAGCACGGCTTCGAAGGCCGCGTCCACATCCGCGGTCGTTGCACCGGGGACCGCGGCAGCAACCGCCGCGTCCAGCGCACGGCTGACCACTAGACCGGCAGTCCGCATTTTCCTGATTTGGTCCTTGGTCTTGTATTCGATGCTGGGCTGGCCGAAGGCCATGGGTTGCCTCTAACTTTCTAGCGGGCTGTCAGGCGGTGACGGACTTGAGCGCGGACACGATGCGTTCGGTGACTTCGTCGATGTCGCCGATGCCGTTAACCGTGGCGACGATGCCGCGCTCCGCGTAACGGCTCACGACGATCTCCGTCTGCTCGTGGTACAGCGCCAGCCGGCGCCGGATGACGGCTTCGTTGTCGTCGCTGCGGCCTTCCTGCGCGGCGCGGCCGAGCAGGCGCTTGACCAGTTCCTCGTCGTCGGCGGTCAGCTGCAGAACGATGTCCAGCTTCGAGCCGGCTTCGGCCAGGATGCTGTCCAACTCGTCGACCTGGCCACTGGTGCGGGGATAGCCGTCCAGCAGGAAGCCCTCGGCGGCGTCGGCCTGCTTCAAGCGGTCGCGCACCATGTTGTTGGTGACGCTGTCCGGCACGAACTCGCCCTTGTCGATGTACTTCTTGGCTTCGACGCCCAGCGGGGTCTCTTCCTTCACATTGGCACGGAAGATGTCTCCGGTGGAGATCGCGACGATGCCCAGCCGGTCGGAAATGCGGGAGGCTTGGGTGCCTTTGCCCGATCCGGGCGGGCCGATAATGAGCATTTGTGTCATCGCAAAAGTCCTTCGTAGTGACGTTGCTGTAGTTGAGCGTTGATTTGCTTGACGGTCTCCAGGCCCACACCAACCATGATGAGGATGGAGACGCCGCCGAATGGGAAGTTCTGGTTCGCGTTGATCAGCACCAGGGCGATCAGCGGGATCAGCGAGATGATGCCCAGATAGAGGGCGCCGGGCAGCGTGATCCTTGCCAGCACATACTGCAGGTACTCCGCCGTCGGGCGGCCGGCCCGGATGCCCGGGATGAAACCGCCGTACTTCTTCATGTTGTCCGCCACTTCCTCCGGATTGAAGGTGATGGCCACGTAGAAGTAGGTGAAGAAGACGATCAGGGCGAAGTAGACCGCCATGTAGAACGGCGAGTCGCCCCTGACCAGGTAGGTGTGGATCCAGTTCACCCACTCCGGCGGCGCCGTGGTGCCGTCGGCCGGGGTATTGAACTGCGCGATCAGCGTCGGCAGGTACAACATCGACGACGCGAAGATCACCGGGATCACACCGGCCATGTTCACCTTGATCGGGATGTAGGTGCTGGTGCCGCCGACGGTGCGGCGTCCCACCATGCGCTTGGCGTACTGCACGGGGATGCGGCGCTGCGACTGCTCCACGAAGACCACTGCGGCGACGGTCAGCAGGCCGACAAGCAGGATGCCCAGGAAAACGTTCACGCCCTGGGTGTTCCAGATCTCGCCCAGCGAGCTCGGGAAGCCGGCGGCGATGGAGATGAAGATCAGCAGGGACATGCCGTTGCCGACGCCCTTCTCGGTGATCAGCTCGCCCATCCACATGATCAGGCCGGTGCCTGCGGTCAGGGTCAGGATGATCAGTGAGATCGTGATCAGGTTGTCGTCTGGGATGATCGGAACCGGACAGTTGCCCAAGAGGGCTCCGGTCCGCGCCAGCGACACCAGCGTCGTGGCGTTGAGCAGACCCAGCGCGATGGTGAGGTAGCGGGTGTATTGCGTGAGCTTGGACTGGCCCTGCGGGCCTTCCTGATGCAGTTCCTGGAACCGCGGGATGACGACGCGCAGCAGCTGCACGATGATGCTGGCGGTGATGTACGGCATGATGCCGAGGGCGAAGATGGACACCTGCAGCAGCGCACCGCCGCTGAAGAGATTGACGAACTGGTAGATTCCGCCACTCGTGTTTCCCAGCGCCAGACACTGCTGCACGTTGCCGTAGTCGACGCCTGGGGCCGGAATGAAAACGCCCACCCGGTAGACGGTCATAACGCCAAGCGTGAACAGCAACTTGCGCCGCAGGTCCGGCGTCCGGAATGCCCGGCCAATTGCGCTAAGCAAGCGTCCTCCCAAAAAGTTTCTGATGCCGCTGCGCGGCAAGTCACAAGATCCGAGTCTATCGGCTCGGCACGTTCGCTTTAAACGGATTAAGAATATGTGGTGTGCCTTTAAAGCGACTGAACTCGCGGCGGCCGGGTCTACCGGCCACCACGAGTTCAGTCAGAGGCTGCTAAAAGACGCACCCGGTGCGGGCTGCTAGAGCGCCGTCACGGAGCCGCCAGCGGCGGCAATCTTCTCAGCGGCACTGGCGGAGAAGGCGTCAACCTTCACATCGACCTTGACGGTGATGTCGCCGGTGCCCAGGACCTTCACGGGCTGGTTCTTGCGAACCGCACCCTTGGCCA
>NZ_JBNHHB010000286.1:0-5575 GCF_059091905.1 Arthrobacter sp. Dra40 | reverse complement strand
TTTATTGGTTGAAGTGCCGTGGCGTGCCGCCCCTGTGGTGTGTCGCGGTTTTATCAGCCTGGTTTGAATTTAGTGCAGTGTCTTTGGTCGTTTTCCCGGCCTTTGGTGCTGTGTCTGTTTGAAACATTAACGGAGAGTTTGATCCTGGCTCAGGACGAACGCTGGCGGCGTGCTTAACACATGCAAGTCGAACGATGATCCGGTGCTTGCACCGGGGATTAGTGGCGAACGGGTGAGTAACACGTGAGTAACCTGCCCTTGACTCTGGGATAAGCCTGGGAAACCGGGTCTAATACCGGATATGACCTGTCACCGCATGGTGGTGGGTGGAAAGATTTTTTGGTCTTGGATGGACTCGCGGCCTATCAGCTTGTTGGTGGGGTAATGGCCTACCAAGGCGACGACGGGTAGCCGGCCTGAGAGGGTGACCGGCCACACTGGGACTGAGACACGGCCCAGACTCCTACGGGAGGCAGCAGTGGGGAATATTGCACAATGGGCGCAAGCCTGATGCAGCGACGCCGCGTGAGGGATGAATGCCTTCGGGTTGTAAACCTCTTTCAGCAGGGAAGAAGCGAAAGTGACGGTACCTGCAGAAGAAGCGCCGGCTAACTACGTGCCAGCAGCCGCGGTAATACGTAGGGCGCAAGCGTTGTCCGGAATTATTGGGCGTAAAGAGCTCGTAGGCGGTTTGTCGCGTCTGCTGTGAAAGCCCGGGGCTCAACCCCGGGTCTGCAGTGGGTACGGGCAGACTAGAGTGCAGTAGGGGAGACTGGAATTCCTGGTGTAGCGGTGAAATGCGCAGATATCAGGAGGAACACCGATGGCGAAGGCAGGTCTCTGGGCTGTAACTGACGCTGAGGAGCGAAAGCATGGGGAGCGAACAGGATTAGATACCCTGGTAGTCCATGCCGTAAACGTTGGGCACTAGGTGTGGGGGACATTCCACGTTTTCCGCGCCGTAGCTAACGCATTAAGTGCCCCGCCTGGGGAGTACGGCCGCAAGGCTAAAACTCAAAGGAATTGACGGGGGCCCGCACAAGCGGCGGAGCATGCGGATTAATTCGATGCAACGCGAAGAACCTTACCAAGGCTTGACATGGGCCGGACCGGGCTGGAAACAGTCCTTCCCTTCGGGGCCGGTTCACAGGTGGTGCATGGTTGTCGTCAGCTCGTGTCGTGAGATGTTGGGTTAAGTCCCGCAACGAGCGCAACCCTCGTTCCATGTTGCCAGCGCGTAATGGCGGGGACTCATGGGAGACTGCCGGGGTCAACTCGGAGGAAGGTGGGGACGACGTCAAATCATCATGCCCCTTATGTCTTGGGCTTCACGCATGCTACAATGGCCGGTACAATGGGTTGCGATACTGTGAGGTGGAGCTAATCCCAAAAAGCCGGTCTCAGTTCGGATTGGGGTCTGCAACTCGACCCCATGAAGTCGGAGTCGCTAGTAATCGCAGATCAGCAACGCTGCGGTGAATACGTTCCCGGGCCTTGTACACACCGCCCGTCAAGTCACGAAAGTTGGTAACACCCGAAGCCGGTGGCCTAACCCCTTGTGGGAGGGAGCCGTCGAAGGTGGGACCGGCGATTGGGACTAAGTCGTAACAAGGTAGCCGTACCGGAAGGTGCGGCTGGATCACCTCCTTTCTAAGGAGCTTCCTCGAACCAATCCTGACGCGCCATTAGTGCGGGTTGGGTGGTTTGCAGGGCAAGCCCGTTGCGGACACATTCGTTGTCCGGCGGGTGCTCATGGGTGGAATATCAACGGATTCGGTGTCTGTCGCGGTTCTCCGCATGCCAGTACGGTGCCCCTTTTCGAAGGGTGCGCCTGGAACGTGTGGGGAGGGTATCGCGGGGGGCGTCTTTTGGCACACTGTTGGGTCCTGAGGCAACAGGACCTTATCTTGCAGCGATGCGAGGTGGGACCGGGTTGGTTCCTCTTGTTCCCGCATCCTATCCGGTGCCGTGCACGTAACGTGTGTGGTGTTGGTGGGTGACGGGGTTGTTGTTTGAGAACTACATAGTGGACGCGAGCATCTTAAAGCAATTTTTTTGATGAACCTGGTTTGGCTGTGCCCCTTTGCGGGTGCGGTTGTTCCACGGTTCTCTCGAATAGCTGATTTTGATCTTTGTGGTCAAGTTTTTAAGAGCACACGGTGGATGCCTTGGCATCAGGAGCCGAAGAAGGACGTGGGAATCTGCGATAAGCCTGGGGGAGTTGATAACCGAACGGTGATCCCAGGATGTCCGAATGGGGAAACCCCGCCCGGCGCGCGAGTGACCGGGTGACCCGTACCTGAACACATAGGGTGCGTGGAGGGAACGCGGGGAAGTGAAACATCTCAGTACCCGCAGGAAGAGAAAACAACAGTGATTCCGTTAGTAGTGGCGAGCGAACGCGGAAGAGGCCAAACCGGTCCATGTGTGATAGCCGGCGGGCGTTGCATGGCCGGGGTTGCGGGACTTTCCGCTGCTGTTCTGCCGGACAGCGAAAGTGAGTGCGTGCGTATAGGTGAACGGTCTTGAAAGGCCGGCCGGAGAAGGTGTAAGCCCTGTAACCGTAATGCGTGACGCCGCTTGGAGAGTATCCCAAGTAGCACGGGGCCCGAGAAATCCCGTGCGAATCTGCCAGGACCACCTGGTAAGCCTGAATACTACCTGATGACCGATAGCGGACAAGTACCGTGAGGGAAAGGTGAAAAGTACCCCGGGAGGGGAGTGAAACAGTACCTGAAACCGTGTGCTTACAATCCGTCGGAGCAGCCTTTGTAGCTGTGACGGCGTGCCTTTTGAAGAATGAGCCTGCGAGTTAGTGTTACGTCGCGAGGTTAACCCGTGTGGGGAAGCCGTAGCGAAAGCGAGTCTGAATAGGGCGATGCAGTGGCGTGATCTAGACCCGAAGCGGAGTGATCTACCCATGGCCAGGTTGAAGCGCGTGTAAGAGCGCGTGGAGGACCGAACCCACTTCAGTTGAAAATGGAGGGGATGAGCTGTGGGTAGGGGTGAAAGGCCAATCAAACTCCGTGATAGCTGGTTCTCCCCGAAATGCATTTAGGTGCAGCGTTGCGTGTTTCTTGCCGGAGGTAGAGCTACTGGATGGCCGATGGGCCCTACAAGGTTACTGACGTCAGCCAAACTCCGAATGCCGGCAAGTGAGAGCGCAGCAGTGAGACTGTGGGGGATAAGCTTCATAGTCGAGAGGGAAACAGCCCAGACCACCAACTAAGGCCCCTAAGCGTGTGCTAAGTGGGAAAGGATGTGGAGTTGCCCAGACAACCAGGAGGTTGGCTTAGAAGCAGCCACCCTTGAAAGAGTGCGTAATAGCTCACTGGTCAAGTGATTCCGCGCCGACAATGTAGCGGGGCTCAAGTACACCGCCGAAGTTGTGGCATCAGCGTATATATCCAAGCCTTCGTGGTTCAGGAGCGCTGGTGGGTAGGGGAGCGTCGTGTGGGCAGTGAAGCTGCGGCGGAAGCCAGTGGTGGAGCCTACACGAGTGAGAATGCAGGCATGAGTAGCGAAAGACGGGTGGGAAACCCGTCCGCCGAATGATCAAGGGTTCCAGGGTCAAGCTAATCTGCCCTGGGTAAGTCGGGACCTAAGGCGAGGCCGACAGGCGTAGTCGATGGACAACGGGTTGATATTCCCGTACCGGCGAAAAACCGCCCATGCCAATCCGGTGATGCTAACCGCCCAAACCGTTCATCCGTGCCCTTCGGGGCCAGTATGGGCGGGGCGCGCGGGACCCGATCCGGGGAGGTAAGCGTATTAACAGGTGTGACGCAGGAAGGTAGCCGAGCCGGGCGATGGTAGTCCCGGTCCAAGGATGTAGGGTGAACGGTTGGCAAATCCGCCGTTCGTGAAGCCTGAGACCTGACGGGACCCCCGTATGGGGGGATTCGGTGATCCTATGCTGCCGAGAAAAGCATCGACGCGAGGTTTTAGCCGCCCGTACCCCAAACCGACACAGGTGATCAGGTAGAGAATACCAAGGCGATCGAGAGAATTATGGTTAAGGAACTCGGCAAAATGCCCCCGTAACTTCGGGAGAAGGGGGGCCCGGACCGTGAAGAAGCCCAGCGCTTCGGGAGCGGGTAAGGGCCGCAGAGACCAGGGGGAAGCGACTGTTTACTAAAAACACAGGTCCGTGCGAAGTCGCAAGACGATGTATACGGACTGACTCCTGCCCGGTGCTGGAAGGTTAAGAGGACCTGTTAGCCCCTTCGGGGGCGAAGCGGAGAATTTAAGCCCCAGTAAACGGCGGTGGTAACTATAACCATCCTAAGGTAGCGAAATTCCTTGTCGGGTAAGTTCCGACCTGCACGAATGGAGTAACGACTTCCCCGCTGTCTCAACCATAAACTCGGCGAAATTGCACTACGAGTAAAGATGCTCGTTACGCGCAGCAGGACGGAAAGACCCCGAGACCTTTACTATAGTTTGGTATTGGTGTTCGGTGTGGCTTGTGTAGGATAGGTGGGAGACTGTGAAGCCCGGACGCCAGTTCGGGTGGAGTCATCGTTGAAATACCACTCTGGTCACTCTGGACATCTAACTTCGGCCCGTAATCCGGGTCAGGGACAGTGCCTGATGGGTAGTTTAACTGGGGCGGTTGCCTCCTAAAGAGTAACGGAGGCGCCCAAAGGTTCCCTCAGCCTGGTTGGCAATCAGGTGGCGAGTGTAAGTGCACAAGGGAGCTTGACTGTGAGAGCGACAGCTCGAGCAGGGACGAAAGTCGGGACTAGTGATCCGGCGGCACATTGTGGAATGGCCGTCGCTCAACGGATAAAAGGTACCTCGGGGATAACAGGCTGATCTTGCCCAAGAGTCCATATCGACGGCATGGTTTGGCACCTCGATGTCGGCTCGTCGCATCCTGGGGCTGGAGTAGGTCCCAAGGGTTGGGCTGTTCGCCCATTAAAGCGGTACGCGAGCTGGGTTTAGAACGTCGTGAGACAGTTCGGTCCCTATCCGCTGCGCGCGCAGGAAATTTGAGAAGGTCTGTCCTTAGTACGAGAGGACCGGGACGGACGAACCTCTGGTGTGTCAGTTGTACTGCCAAGTGCACCGCTGATTAGCTACGTTCGGATTGGATAACCGCTGAAAGCATCTAAGCGGGAAGCCGGCTTCAAGATGAGATTTCCATCCCCTTCGGGGGGAGAGGACCCCAGCCAGACCACTGGGTTGATAGGCCGGATGTGGAAGCGAGGACGAAAGACTCGTGGAGCTGACCGGTACTAATAGTCCGACAACTTACACCACACCACCCCTTCGCGGGTGGGTGATCAAAACATGCTACGCGTCCGCTATGTGGTTCCCAGACAACAACCAAATTGTCCCGGGAACAAAATAATTGAATACAGTTCCAAGCAACAAGCTTGTAACCACAGATTTGCCGCCAGGGCCGCCTCCTTCAACAGGGGTGGAGGGCGTGCACGAAGGGTTACGGCGGTCATAGCGTGGGGGAAACGCCCGGTCCCATTCCGAACCCGGAAGCTAAGGCCCACAGCGCCGATGGTACTGCACTCGGGAGGGTGTGGGAGAGTAGGTCACCGCCGGACATTCTTTACAC
>NZ_JBNHHB010000285.1:0-5587 GCF_059091905.1 Arthrobacter sp. Dra40 | reverse complement strand
CGGGTACCGTCGATGCGGTACCCGGGCCTGCCGCGTCGTGTGCCTAGCGGCCGGAGGACGCGAGCTCTTTCTCAGACCCGGAGCCCTTGGCTGCAGGCGTCGGCGCGTCCGCGGACTGCGGGCGCGGCTTGGGGGCTGCTGCCTCACGGAACTGCCGGTACGGCGTCTGCAGGTCGGCAAGGCGGGTGGTGTCGCGGCCCAGGAAGATGGTCCAGAACCAATTCGAGATCACCCGGATCTTGCGCTCCACCGTCGGCATGGCCAGACCGTGGTAGCCACGGTGGGCCATCCAGGCCGGCCAGCCCTTGAGCTTGATGCCCATGATTTTGGCAACGCCCTTGTTGAGGCCGAAACCGGCGACTGCGCCCAGGTTCTTGTGCTTGTACTCCGTGACGTTGCCTACGCCCCACCGAGTCGCGTAGATATTCTTGGCGAGTCGTTTGGCCTGGCGAATGGCGTGCTGGGCATTGGGGACACAGAAGCCACCCACGCCGCCGCCGGTCAGGTCCGGCACCGCCGCCACGTCACCGGCCGTCCACGCTCCATCGATCGGACCGTTCTCGTCGATGATCTGGAGGGTGGCGCTGGCCTTAATCCGGCCGCGCTCGTCCTGCGGGAAGCCGAAGCTGCGTGCCACCGGGTTCGCCTGCACACCGGCGGTCCACAGCAGCGTGTCGGCTTCGAAGGTCGCGGCGGGCGACTTGTCCGGCATGTTGATCAGTTCCAGCACGCCGCCCTCTGCCTTGGCCAACGAGGTATTGAGCATGACCTCGATGCCGCGCGAGCGCATATGCTCCACAACCCACTTGGCCTGGTCTTCGGTCACCTCGGGCATGATCCGGCCCATCGCTTCAACGAGCACGAAACGCAGGTCTTCCTGGCGCAGCCGCCCGTTCTTCTTGACGGCTGAGCGGGCCAGATCCTCGATTTCAGTCATGGCCTCAATGCCGGCGAACCCTCCGCCGACACCGACGAAAGTCAGCGCGCGCGTCCGCTCCCGTCCCTCCGGAAGCATGGAGGCGGTTTCGATCCGCTCCAGCACCTTGTTGCGCAGCTCCACGGCTTCTTCAATGGTCTTCAGGCCGATACCGGCCTCAGCGAGGCCAGGGATCGGGAACGTGCGGGTGACGGCACCGGCAGCAACGACGACGTCGCGGTATTCAAGCTCGAAGGCCTCCCCTACCGCGGGGGCGATCACAGCCTTTTTGGCTGCATGGTCGATCGAGGTGACCTTGCCGGTGATGAGTTCGGTGTCCTGCAGATGCTGCCGGTGGTTGACCACTGCATGGCGGGCTTCGATGCTGCCGGAGGCCACCTCGGGCAGGAACGGCTGGTAGGTCATGTAGGGCAGCGGATCCACCAAGGTCACGATGCCGCCGTGCCCCTTGACCTTCTTCTGGAGCTTCAACGCAACATACAGACCGACGTAGCCGCCGCCGACAACGAGGACGCGCGGACGATCAGACAGAGCAGGAGTGAGTGCCATGCCCCCAGTGTAGCTTCTTTTGTGAAAGTTTTCACGAAGTGCCCGGGGACCTGAGGACGGGCGTCTGGAACTGGGTCAGCGCTTAGCCGGTTTGCGGATCTCTTCCCGGATCGGTGGGATGAAGGCAGTGTCTTCATCGGGCGGGGAAGTGCTGAGCTGCGCTGCCTTGCGTGTCCGAATGGTTTGGACAGCCCCCATCACCAGGACGCCGGCGATCAGCGCACCGAAAGAGAAGACGAGGATGGCCGGCAGCACGGAGTTTTCGATGCGCGGCGGAACCGCCACGGGCGTGGTGGGTTCCGGGATCTCGGGGACCTCGGCCTTGGACTGCACCGGAGCCTGTGATTCCGGCGAAGCAACTTTCCCGCGGCGGTGCACGGTGATCCACTGCGCAATGGAGCCCAGCGGGTTGGCGGCCACATCCGGCACTTCGGCGTTCATTGCGGCCTTGGCGTCGAGCACGCCGTAGCCATAGATCGGATCATGTCCCGGAACGCCGGCATCCTTGGCCGTGCTGATGATGCGGTTGATGACCTGGGCCGCGCTCATGTTGGGGTACTTGGCGCGGATGAGCGCGGCCACGCCGGAAACCAGCGGCGTGGCCCCCGAGGTGCCGGACCAGTCGGCGTAGAGGCCGCCCGGCAGTCCGCCGACGAGGTTTTCCGCCGGGGCCGCTACGCCAATGACAATGCTCTGGGCAGAGGCCTCCTGGCTCGCCTCGCCGTCGCGGTTGAGCCCCGCGACTGTCAGCACACCGGGAATGGTGGCCGGGGCGCCCGACTGTTCGGTGCCTCCGGCGCGGTTGCCGGCCGCTGCGACGACTACGACGTCGTGCTGTTCGGCGTACAGGAACGCAGCGTCCCAGCTTTCCGGCCAGGAGGTGCTGGAGCTGGTCAGCGACATGTTGATGACCTGGGCGCCATTGTCCACGGCCCAGCGGACCGCTGCAGGGATTTGTTCGTCAACACCGATGCCCGCCGGGTTCGGTGTTCCGAGCCAGGTTGAGGCCGTCAGGATCTGCGCCTTCGGCGCCACCCCGATGACGCCATCCGTGCCTGCGCCGATCCCCTTGTCCTTGGGCTCGGATTTCTTATCGTTCTTTTTCTTGTCGCCCTTTTTAGGTTTTTCCGGTGCATGCCCGCGCCCGGCCAGCAAGGTTGCGACCAACGTGCCGTGCTCGGGGGTCTGCCCGATGCCGCGCTGGCCATCGGGATCCCCCGCTCCGGAGACATCGGTGCCGCCCGCCACTGCCCCCTTGAGGTCCGGGTGGGTTCCGTCAACGCCGCTGTCGATGACTGCTACTTTCACGCCTTCGCCCTGCGACTGCTCCCAGGCTGCCCGGATCCCGTAGGAGTCCAGCCAGTATTCCTTGCCGCGGGTGTCCTCTGCCTGCGCCGGGCCGGCAAACACCAGGGCTGCGAGCACCGCCATCGCCGAACCCAGCGAGACGGCCTTGGCCGCAGCCGTGCGTCTGGCCGGCCGTTCACTGACGCGCTGGCGCATGGGGGTCCCTTCGGTTGGCAAAACTGTCTGATTCCCTGGGCCGGGAAGGTCAGCGCGGCAGCCGGGTGGCCGCGCTGAGGGCAATTCCATCAAGGATATCGTGTTCGCTGGCTGTCGCCCCGTCCACGCGGCCGCCGGTCAGTGCGGCCAGCCGCCGGGAAACAGTCCGCCAAATGAGTGCACCGGCGCCGATGACATCCACCCGGCCTGGATGCATGTAGGGCAATGCGGCCCGCTGTTGCCTGGTCATCTCCAGCAGTGAAGTACAGGCCGCATCCAGCCGTGCCCCGTCGAGCTTCGCTCCGTGAATGGCGTCCGGGCGGTATTCAGCCAGCTGCAAAGCGTGCGCGGTGACAGTGGTGACCGAGCCGGCCACCCCCACCAACCGATCCACCTCCGCCAGCGGCACATCGTCAAGTACGCGTGCCAGATGCTCTTCTGCGTCTGTCACAGCGGCGGCAACCTCGGCGGCCGTTGGCGGATCGGAGCGCAGGTGCCGCTCGGTGAAGCGGACGCAGCCCATGTCGGTGCTGAGCGAGGCGAGCACTCCGTCGGAGTTGCCCAGTACGAATTCCGTGCTGCCGCCGCCCAGGTCCACCACCAGGATTTTCTCCCCCGGCTCCGGCGCCAAGACGCTGGCAGCCCCGGTGAACGACAACGCAGCTTCCTCGCGGCCGCTGATGACTTCGGGTTCTACACCGAGGCGCTCACGGATGCCGTCAACGAAGACACGGCGGTTGGCGGCGTCGCGCGTGGCAGAGGTGGCAACAAACCTCAGGGTTTCGGCCCCCAGCCGGCTCAGCTGCCCGGCATACTCCTCCGCCGCCGCGAACGTGCGTTCCAGGGCTTCCGGCGCCAGGGTTCCGGTGGCGTCGACGCCCTGCCCCAGCCGCACCACTTTCATCTCGCGGACCACGTCGGTGAGCCTGCCGTCCCGGACATCGGCAACCAGCAGGCGGATCGAGTTGGTTCCGCAGTCAATGGCTCCCACGCGACCCACTACGACGCACCCCCGCCGGCGCGGCCCGCCGGGCGGCCGCCGTCCCCGTCGCCGTCGCCGTCCCCGTCGGCCGGGGCATCATCGCCGCCGTCGCCCGAACCATCGCTGCCACCGGCACGCCTGGCCCTCTTCGCGGCCAACTCTTCGGCTGGCAGCCCCTGCGTGCGGGTATGGCGGCTCAGGTCCCGGACCGGAGCTCTGCCTTCAACGTCCCAGGCACCGGCACAGTAGCAGCGGTCCGCGGTCCACCATTCAGCGATACGCTCAAGCGCTTCGTCTCCCAACGGGTTCACTCCCGGTCCGGCGGCCAGGGAATGACCAACCAGGACGTGCAGGCACTTGACCCGGGTGGGCATTCCGCCCGCGGAGACGCCGGCGATTTCGGGCACCTCCCCAATACCGGCCCTGCGCCCCACTTCGTCACGGGCAGCCAGGTATTCCTCATGGGCGCGCCGGTACGCCGCGGCCAGTTCGGGGTCGCCCGCGAGCCGCTCAGTCATTTCCGTCATCAGCCCTGCCGCTTCGAGCCGGGATACTGCGGACGTGATGACCGGGTGGGTGAGGTAATACGTGGTGGGGAACGGGATTCCGTTCCCCAGCCGCGGCGCCGTCGTGGCGACCAGCGGGTTCCCGCAGACGCACCGGGCACCGATTTCCACGACATCGCGCACGGGCCGGCCGAGCTGGCGGCTCAAGGTATCAAGATCGTCGGGGGTGGGGGTTCGCTGAGCGTCGTTCATGGCTCAGTCCTTTCCCGGCTGCGGCCTGTGTGGCAGCGCGCCGTATGATGTGGCGGCCTTCGCCGGGGTCTCAGTCTGTTGCGGGCCGGTCTGTTGCCGCGCGGGTCACCGAATTCCACAGGGCGTCGACCCACGGCAAGTCCTCGGGCGCGGTTGCGGAGGCGTGTTCGTCGGACTCACTGAGTCCTTCCGCACCGGTGACCATGTACCGCTTCTCACCCGGCATTACATAGAATATGCGATCCCGGGCCTGCTGTTTGATGTAGGCGGGGTCGTCCCAGCGGGCCAGTTCTTTGGTCAAGCGTTCATTGGATTCTTTCTTCGCGGCAATGTCCGCCTGCAGCGCGGAAAGTTCGGCTTGCTGCTCGATGAACACCCGCACCGAAGGGGCCAGCAGCACAGTGATGGAGACCAGCACCAAGGCCAGCGCCAGCAGACGCCCGGAGAATGCTTTGGCCGGTACCGGGACGGCGTCGGCCTGCGTCTCCCTGGCGGGTTGCCGGGGCTTGCCGGCCGCCGACGGCGAGGAGGGCTGCGTGATTGCCTCTGACAGCTGCCGGCGTTCGGCCGCGCGCGCTTCCGATGGCGTGGGCTTGGGCTTCGCCGGTGGCTTCGGCTTCCGGTGGGCGGCTGCGTCCGGCACACGGTGGGAGTGGCCGTCCGGCCCGGAGTTGGCTCCGGACGCCGGGCCGGATGGCACCCGGCCGAAATCGGCGCGGATCACCTTACCGGTCTCAGGTTCCCGGCCGGTGCTGTCCTGGCCGTCGCCGATACCGCCGCCCGCCGCAGGCCCGTTGCCGGACGGGCGGCCGGCCCGCGGCATGTTGGGGCGTCGGGTGGACATACAGGCTCCTCACC
>NZ_JBNHHB010000284.1:0-5672 GCF_059091905.1 Arthrobacter sp. Dra40 | reverse complement strand
CTCCAGCCCGGCTGCCACTGTCGCCGCGGCGGGGCTGCCCTGCCCGGCCAGGGCGTTCGCCCGCAGCCGCGCCGTACGGCGCCGGGCGGCCCATTTCATGCCATGGTCCAGCAGCAGGCCAAGGAGCAATGCCAGCACGATCGCCAGCCCGGCGGCCAGCAGGGTGTTGTCCTGGAACCAGCGGCCGGCCAGGGCCCCGAGGCCAACCGAATACAGGGACCACGAAACGCCGGCCACCACGGAAAACAGGACGAACTTGCGGTGGTTGTAGCCGGTTGCGCCAGCGGTCATGTTGACGGCGACGCGTCCCACCGGAATGTAGCGTGCGCCCAGGATCAGCAGGGCTCCGCGCCGGTCGAGTTCGCGGCGGGCCCAGGCGAAGGCAGCGGCAACCCTGGGCCGCTGCATCCAGCGGAAGCGGTCCGCGCCGACACTGCGCCCGATCAGATAGGCAATGTTGTCACCCGCGATGGCCCCGGCCGCTGCAACGGCGGCCACCAGCCAGACATTGGGAGCACCGGCGGACACCGCGATGGCTGCCAGCGCGACGACCACCGACTCGCTGGGAACCGGGGGAAAGATGCCGTCAATCAGGCAGAGTGCCAGGAGCAGTGGGTAGATCCACCATTGCGCCGCCGCATCGATGATGAAGACGCTGAGGGCGTCCATAAAAGTCTGCACGAGGTGTTCCTGTCCGCTGGATGTCTAGTCCAACGATGCCATGCCGCATTTTGTGCCGCTATCGGGTAATTCCCTGACCGGGCCCCCTTCGGTCAATACCGCAGACCCCGCAATGCGCCGAAGCCTCCCCTTCCTCCGGCCGCACCCCCTCATCGTAGCCGTGGAGGGGGAAGGCCGGGAAGAGGTTGGCCCACCGGTTATGGACACCTCATCCCCCAGTTCTTGAGAGCTGGGGGCTTCCCTCCCGATAAGTCAGGAGATCCTGTCGATGATCAGCTGCCGGGCCGGCCTGCTCCCCTCCGGAGCGATGACGACGGCGTCCCGCAGCGCCTCCTTGGCGCGGTCGAACCTCTCAGGAGTATCGGTCAGCAGGGTCATGAGCGGCTCCCCGGCGCGGACCTTCGCTCCGGGTTTGGCGTGCATCCGCACGCCTGCCCCGGCCTGCACCGCGTCTTCCTTGCGGGCCCGTCCCGCCCCCAGCCGCCAGGCGGCGACGCCGACCGACAGGGCGTCCAGCTCGACCAGCACACCGTCAGCCGCAGCGTAGACGACCTCTGATTCCCGGGCCACCGGAAGCCTGGCGTCGGGGTCGCCGCCCTGGGCACGGATCATGGACCGCCAGACGTCCATGGCACGGCCGTCCTGCAACGCAGCCGCCGGGTCGGCATCCGTCACGCCGGCGGCCTGCAGCATTTCCTCGGCCAGCCTCACTGTGAGCTGCACTACGTCCTCAGGGCCGCCGCCGGCCAGCACTTCCACCGACTCTTCGACCTCAATGGCGTTGCCGGCGGTCAGGCCCAGTGGCGTGCCCATGTCCGTCAGCAGCGCCACCGTGTTGACGCCGGCGTCTTTGCCCAGCGCCACCATGGTTTCGGCCAGGTCGCGGGCGCTGGGTTCATCCTTCATGAAGGCCCCGCTGCCGACTTTCACGTCCAGCACCAGCGAGCCGGTGCCTTCGGCGATCTTCTTGCTCATGATCGAGGAGGCAATCAGCGGGATCGCTTCCACGGTGCCCGTCACGTCGCGCAGCGCGTAGAGCTTCTTGTCCGCGGGAGCCAGACCCGATCCGGCCGCGCAGATGACCGCGCCCACCTGGGCCAGCTGCTGCATCATCTCGTCGTTGGTGAGCAGTGCCCGCCAGCCGGGAATGGACTCGAGCTTGTCCAGGGTGCCGCCGGTGTGGCCCAGGCCGCGACCGGAGAGCTGCGGCACGGCGACGTCGAAGACGGCCACCAGCGGGGCCAGCGGCAGCGTGATCTTGTCCCCCACGCCGCCGGTGGAGTGCTTGTCCGCGGTCGCTTTGCCGAGCGAGGAGAAGTCCATCCGCTCCCCGGAGGCGATCATCGCCGTCGTCCAATGCGAGATCTCGGTCCGATCCATCCCGTTGAGCAGGATCGCCATGTTCAGCGCAGACATCTGCTCGTCGGCAATGGCACCGCGGGTGTACGCATCGATGGTCCAGGCGATCTGTTCCGGGCTCAGTGTCCCCTTGTCCCGCTTGGTCCTGATGATGTCCACGGCGTCGAATGTTTCAGTCATGTCCTGCTCCTTCCGAGATGCGTTCCGGCCCTCAGGCCAAGTGCTGCGGACCGAAAGCGTCCGGCAGCACCTCGTCCATGGTCTTCAGGCCCGCCGGCGTCATCAGCAGCATGCCGGGCGCCCGGAACTCGTACAGCAACTGCCGGCACCGGCCGCACGGCATCAGCGCATTGCCGTCACGGTCCACACAGCTGAACGCCGCCAGTTTCCCGCCACCGGTCATGTTCAGCTGGCTGACCAGCGAACACTCGGCGCACAAGGTCAGACCATAGGAAGCGTTTTCCACGTTGCAGCCGGAGACAATCCTGCCGTCGTCCGTCAGGGCCGCCGCACCCACCGGGAACCCGGAGTACGGCACGTAGGCCCGCTTCATGGCGTCCGCTGCGGCCCGCTGGAGTTTCTCCCAGTCCACGGGCTGTGCCATCGGTTCCATGAATCAGCCCTTGATGTACGGCACGCCGCTGGCGGCCGGCGGACGGGCACGGCCCACCAGGCCGGCGACGGCGAAGATGGTCACCACATAGGGCAGCATGGCCAGGAACTGGTTCGGCACGGTGGAGCCCAGCGCGCTGAGCACGTACTGGAGGTTGGTCGCGAAGCCGAACAGCAGCGCCGCAAAGAACGCCCACAGCGGGTTCCAGCGGCCGAAGATCAGCGCCGCCAGCGCGATGTAGCCCTGCCCGGCGGTCATGTCCCGGCCGAAGCTGGAGACGAGGACCAGGGTGAAGAAAGCACCGCCCAAACCGGCAACGACGCCGGCCAACAGCACGTTCATGAACCGCATCCGGTTGACCTTCACGCCCAAAGTGTCTGCCGCCTTGGGGTGTTCGCCGACAGCACGGGTGCGCAGGCCCCACTTAGTGTGGAAAAGGCCGACGTAGATCACTGCCACCGCGATGTACATTAGGTAGCCGACCACCGACTGTTCAAACAGGATGGGCCCGATGATCGGGATGTCGGACAAGACCGGGATGCTGATGATCGGCAGCCGGGGCGGTGAATTCCATCTGGCCGAGTCGGCCGAGAGCACGGTGGAGAACAGGAACCCGGTGAGCCCGGACACCAGCACGTTGAGCACGACGCCGACGATCACCTGGTTGACGATGTACTTGATGCTGAACACAGCCAGCACCGCCGAGACCAGCACGCCGCCAACGGCCGCGGCGGCCAGGCCCACGAAGGCGTTGCCGGAGAGGGATCCGGCCACTGCGGCGGAGAAGGCGCCAAACAGCAACTGCCCTTCGATGGCAATGTTCACCACGCCGGATCGTTCACACAGCACGCCGGAAAGGGAACCGAAGATCAGCGGTACGGCCAGCGTGACGGAGCCTGCCAACAGGCCATACAGGGCCACGTTGGGGGTCCGGGCGCTGCCCACTACCCAGGTAAGGAATCCCGCCACGAACAGGACGGCAAAGACCGCCACCAGCCAGCGGGGGACCTTGCGGCCGGCACGGACCAGTGTGAGCGACCAAACGGCGGCGGCCAGCATCAGGATGGCGGTGACCCAGCCGGTCACGGCGGCCGAGAGCACAACCGAGGGCAGCACCACAGGGTCGTTGGGGTCCGACAACCGGAAGGTGACCGAGTTGTGGGGGGCGCCGACCGCGAAAACCAGGACGGCGGCGAGAGCCAGCACGGCCAGAATGATCGGAGTTTTCCAGTTCCGCACGGTGTCCGCAGCGACTGTGCCCTGCTGCGGGGCGGTGGCGGTGGCCGTACTCATGCTGCACCTCCGGTGCTTGCGGTCTTACGGGGTTTTGCCGTCAGTTTGCCGGGGTCGGGCAGCCGGAAGATCGCCCGCACGAGCGGCGGGGCCGCGATGAACAGCACGATCATGGACTGGACCACCAGGACGATGTCGATGCCGGTGCCGGTGTTCGTCTGCATGGTCACGCCGCCGGCACGGAACGCGCCAAACAACACCCCGGCAGCGAAGGTGCCCCAGGGGGTGGAACGTCCCAACAGGGCCACGGTGATGGCGTCAAACCCGAAGCTGGCCGCCACACCCGAGGTCAGCACCCGCTCGGTACCTGCGACCTGTGCGACGCCGGCCAACCCCGCGAGGGCGCCGGCCAGCACCATGACCACCACGTACCCCTTGGTGACGCTGATGCCCGCGGTGCGGGCGGCCTGTGGGTTGGAGCCCACGGCCCTCAGCTCGAACCCGACAGTGGAGCGGTTCAGCAGCCACCAGCAAAAAACAGTGGCGAGGATGGCGACCACGAAGCCCCAGTGCAGCCGGAAGCTGTCGCCGAAGAGCGGCGGGTACATTGCGGTGGCGTCGAGCTGGGGGCTGATCGGGTTGCTGGAGCCGGGGCGCTGGAACGCCGGCATGGTCAGCAGGTAAAGCACCAGGTTGATGGCCACGTAGTTGAGCATGATCGACAGGATCACTTCATGGGCGCCGGTCTTGGCCTTGAGCAGGCCGACGAGGCCACCCCACAGTGCGCCGCCGAGGATGCCGGCCAGAATGACCAGGAGCAGGTGCACTCCCACCGGCAGGTGCCAGCTGAAGCCCACCCAGGCGGCCAATGTGGCGCCGATGATGATTTGGCCCTGTGCGCCGATATTGAACAGTCCGGCGCGGAACGCCAGCGCTACACCCAGACCGGCGCAGATGAGCGGCGTGGCCACCGTCAGCGTCTGCGTCAGCGGATAGATCATGCGCGAGAACGTGGAGCCTTCAAAGTTGAAGACCGATCCCTGGAACAACGCGGCATAAGCGTCGGCGGCAGCCGTCCAGCCGGCAACCAGCATGTCCTGCGGCCTGGCGAAGAAATAGCTGGAGGTCCGGGCGACTTCTTCGTTGGTCAGCGCAATCAGGATGCCACCGGCAATCAGGGACAGCACAATGGCGAGAACTGCCACCAGCGCGTTTCCCGACACGATCCGCTGCATCATGGTCTGATGCCCGCGCAACTCAGGGCGCAGGCTCTCCCCCGTGGGCGGGACGGCGGGCGGTGCCTGCGTTCCGTCGCCCAGGGAAGCGGCGGCCTCGAGCCGCTGCTCGTCGCCGTCGACCGTGGACCTGCCCCCGCGTTTGGAGTGCTTCCCGGGCTTGCCGGCCTCGTCCGCGCTCATTCCTCGCCTCCTTCGGCGTCTATCTGCTGCCCTCCGGCGTCCGCCTGATGGGCTTGCGCTTCTCCAGCGCTCATGCCGGCCATCATCAAGCCCAGTTCGCCGCGCGAGGTGCCGGCCGGGACGATGCCCATTAACCGGCCCTGGTAGAGCACGGCTATTCTGTCCGCGAGTTCCAGCACCTCGTCCAGCTCGGTCGACACGATCATCACGGGTGTGCCGACGTCGCGCTCGGCCACGATCCGCTTATGCAGGAATTCGATGGAGCCCACGTCCACGCCCCGGGTCGGCTGCGAAGCAATAAAAAGCTTCAACGGCCTCGACAGCTCCCGGGCCATGACAACTTTCTGCTGGTTTCCGCCCGAGAGGGT
>NZ_JBNHHB010000283.1:0-5673 GCF_059091905.1 Arthrobacter sp. Dra40 | reverse complement strand
GGTGCTGTCCACCGGGTCCAGGACCAGGACCTTGACGCCCTGGGTGATCATGGCGTTGGCCTGCTGCTGCTGCTTGTTCGCGTCGCCGTCGGCGTTCTGGTAGAGCACCTCGCAACCGCCGCACAGATCCTGCACCTTGGCCTTGAACAGCGGGCTGTCCTGCTGCTCATAGCGGGTCGAAGCCCGGTCCGGCATCAGGAACGCGATCTTGCCCGCGGCCTGGGCGCTGCTGGCGCTGCCCCCGCCGCCGCCTCCTCCGCCAGCGCCGCCGCCCCCGCCGCCCCCGCCGCAAGCGGTCATGCCGGCTGCCAGAAACAGGGCGGTGGTAACGCCCAGGATTCCCTGCGTGTACTTCTTCATCGGAACTCCTCTGTACTGGTGGTGTGCCGCGTTGCCCTTGGTTGCCTTTCCGGCAGCGGTCAGAGCCGCTGAGGGTAGATCATCGCCTTGAGCGATTCGGGTTCGGTGGAGGTATTGTCCAGTGCAGCCGCGGTCTGCGGCAGTGAAAAGCTGTGCGTGACCAGCCCTTCCAGATTGATCCGGCCGGAGGAAACCAGGGCAATGCCCAGCGGCCACGTGTTGTTATAGCGGTTCACCATCGAGATGGTGATCTCTTTCCAATTGAGCGTGGACAGAGGCAGCGGCACTTCGTCGGCCTTGGCCAAACCGATGACAGCGGCCCGCCCGGCCTCGTGCAACCGGCTGAGCCCGGAGGCGAGGACGCCGTTGGCGCCCGAGCATTCCAGCAGCACGTCGTAGGTCCGCGAGGCAGGCGCGTCGCTTTTCTCCACCGAGAATCCGTGGTCGCGGGCCACGCCCAGCCGGTACTCGGAGATATCCGTAAGCGTGACGCTACCGGCGCCGAACGCCCGCGCCGCTTCCGCGGCCAGGAGCCCCACCGGCCCGGCGCCGGTGATCAGCACGTCGTCCCCGGCCTGAAGGTTTGCCCGCTGGCAGCCCCATAGGCCCACTGACAGCGGCTCGAGCAGCGCGGCTTCCTCGTAGCTCATCGAGTCCGGAATCGGGAAGTAGCAACGGGCGTCCATGGCCAGATACTGCAGCAGTGCGCCGTCGTAGGGCGGGGTGGCCAGGAACTCAAGGTTTGGGCAGAGGTGGTAGCGTCCTGCCCGGCATTCCTCGCAGCTGCGGTCCGGCGTTCCCGGCTCCACGGCCACCCGGTCACCGACCCGGACATTGCCGACCCCATCGCCGACGGCGACCACCTCGCCGGAAACCTCGTGGCCCAGGATGAACGGTCCGTCAACGACGAAGGGGCCGATCTTGCCGTAGCGGTAATAGGCGACGTCAGAGCCGCACACCCCCACCGCTTCCACCCGGATCACGGCCTGCCCCGGACCAGGCTCCGGCACCGGGCGCTCTTGAATCTCGATGCTGCCCAGGCCGGTCATCACGGCGGCGGCATTGGCCATCTAAGACTCCTTAGCCAGCAGTCCTTGGGTTAATCGGCCCCGAATATTGGTGTGATGAAGCACACATTCACACGCATATGCTAACCCGGGCAGAGCCGCTGCGGCTATGAAATCGCAGGAATCGTTCGACGCCCCTACAGGCGATGCGAGCAGGTGGCGGGCAGCACCAGGGTGGTTCCCTGGCGCCCGCCCACCACCCTGGACCGGGGCCGACCTCAAGGGCGTAGGCCATTTCGACGGCTTCGTCGACGCTGGAGTACATGACGATTGGCAGGGGCCGGGCGCGTTGCTCTCGTCCAGGCCGACCCCCATGGGCATGGCCCTTCGCGGTTTCGGTCAGGGCGGTGGCGACGTCATCGTAGATGTCCTCGTGTCGCCCATCCCGGTTGCGCCCAGCCCGGCTCACCAAGCGCGCCCGCGCATTCCGCGAGTTCTGCCTCGTCCCGGAACACGGTGCAGCCTCACGCCTCTGAAACCGGCGGTCAGCCGGGGCGGCAGGCGCTGCCGCGGTCCACCGGATTGCCGAGCGTCCGCGCCCTTTCGCTGGCATAGACTCGAAGCCGTGAAGAATCGGCCCCACGTGCACGTTGTATCGAGCCAAACGTGCTGACATTTCTCGACGCCCTCAAACGGGTCCTGGTGGGCAAACCCTTCCGCAGCGAACGACTGAAGCAGGACGCGCTGCCGCGGCGGCTGGCGGTTCCGGTCTTCTCCGCAAACGCCCTGTCCTCGGTGGCCTATGCCCCGGACGAGATCCTGCTCACGCTGGCGCTGGCCGGGGTTGCCGCCATCGCCCTTTCTCCTTGGGTCGGGCTCGCGGTCATGGTGGTGCTGCTGGTCTTGGTGGCCTCCTACCGGCAGAGCATCCTTGCTTATCCGTCCGGCGGTGACTACGAGATCGCCACCAAGAACCTGGGCAGGCCGGCGGGCATTACCGTGGGCTCGGCGCTGATGCTGGACTACGTGCTGACCGTGGCCGTGTCCATGTCGTCCGCGGCCCACTATGTGGTGTCTGCCATTCCCGCGCTGAACGGCTGGCAGCCGGCTGCGGCCGTCGCGGGCATCGCGGTGCTGGCCTTGCTCCATCTGCGCGGGCTGGGACGCGGACGATGGACCGTGGCTATTGCCACCTACATCTTTGTTGGCACCGTGCTGCTGATGTGCCTGGCCGGTTTTGTCCTTGACCTCGCCGGAAGCCTGGGCGAGGCACCGAGCGCAGCGTTCGACGTCGTTCCCGAACCAGGGCTGGAGGCAGGCCTGACCGGTCTGGCCGGTGCCTTACTGGTGCTGCGCGCCTTTTCCACGGGTGCTGCGGCCCTCACCGGTGTGGAGACTCCGGCCAGCAATGTTCCCGCCTTCGAGAAGCCGCGCGCAAAGAACGCCGGCTTTTCACTGCTGGTGCTGGGCATCACCGCAACGGTGATCACCATGGCGGTGATGTACCTGGCGCAGGCGACACAGGTCAGGGTGGTGCAGGTCCCCGCCGACCAGTTGCGACTGCACGGCGCGGAACTGCCGGCCGGCTACTTCCAGTCCCCGGTGCTCAGCCAGTTGGCGGAGACGGTCTTCGGCGGCGGCGCCCTGCTCTTTTACCTGACGGTGGCGGCTACCGCTGCCATCCTGGTGCTGGCCAGCCATTCGGCGTTCCACGCCTTCCCGCAGCTGGCTTCGATCCTCGCCACCGACGGCTTCCTGCCCCGTCAGCTGCGCACCCGCGGGGACCGGCTCAGCTACAGCAACGGCGTGCTGGCGCTGGCGGCCGCGGCCGTGGTGCTGGTGCTGATCTTCAACGCCGACGTCACCCGGCTGATCCCGCTCTACGTGGTCGGCGTGATCGTGTCCTTCACCTGCAGCCAGCTGGGCATGATCCGGCACTGGTCGCGTGAAATCCGGTCCACGCCGCACCGCCCCGTGCGCCGGCGGATGCTGCGCTCGCGGCTCATCAACATGGTGGGCTTCATCCTGACCGCCACCGTGCTGGTGGTGGTGCTGGTGAGCAAGTTCGTCTTCGGCGCCTGGCTGGCCGTGCTGGGCATTGCGGCGCTCTGGCTGGTCATGCACAGCATCAACCGCCACTACGTCCGGGTGGCCCGCGAGCTGGCCGTCGATCCGGACCAGCCCGCCACCGCGCTGCCCTCCCGGGTGCACGCCGTCATCCTGGTCTCGCACGTGCGTAAACCAACGCTCCGGGCGCTTGCCTTCGCGCGCGCCTCACGGCCGTCCCGGCTTGATGCGGTGGTCGTGGACCTGGACCACGAGCAGACCGAACAGACCCTGCGCGACTGGGAGAAGCTCAACATCCCGGTTCCGATCACCGTGCTCGCCTCTCCATACCGGGAAACCACCACGCCCATCATCGACTACATCAGAAGCGTCCGCAGGGATTCCCCCCGCGAGCTGGTGGTGGTCTACATCCCCGAGTATGTCGTGGGACGCTGGTGGGAGCAGCTGGTGCACAACCAGACCGCGCTGCGGATCAAAACCCGGCTGCATTTCGAGCCCGGCGTCATGGTGGCCAGTGTCCCGTGGCAGCTCGCCTCCTCCGATTCCGTCCGCCGCTACCAGGAGCTTCCATGACCCAACCCGCACCCCAGCTGATCGAACTAACCGTCGGTGCTCCCGCGCACGGAGGGCACTTCGTTGCCCGGCACGAGGGCCGGGTAGTGTTCGTCCGGCATGCGCTCCCCGGCGAACGGGTGCTGGCACGGGTGACCGACGGCGGAGCGGACGCAGGGTTCTGGCGGGCGGACACGGTTGAGGTGCTGGAGGCGTCCGCCGACCGCGTGGCGCATCCCTGGGCGCCCGCCGATGCGTTGGCCGCGGCGGAAGCGGGACGCCCGGCCGTGGGCGGCGCCGAATTCGGCCACATTGGCCTGGCCGCCCAGCGCCGCCTGAAGGGCCGGATCTTCGCCGAGCAGTTGCAACGGCTGGCCAAGCTGGATCGCGAAGTCACCGTGGAGGCCCCGGCGGGGGAGTACGACGACGGACTCGGCTGGCGCACGCGCGCAGCCTTTGGTGTGGGCCCGGACGGGCGCCTCGGGATGCACGCGCACCGGTCAAACGAGTTGATTCCGGTGCAGGCGATGCCGCTCGCCGTGGATGCCGTCAACGACTTGCGCTTGTGGGAGTTGGACTTGGGCGGGCTGGACCGGGTGGAAGTGGCGGCGCCGGCTGACGGAAGCACTCCGCTGGTGCTGTTGGTACCCGCCGCGGGAACGACGCCTCGACGGCTGGCGAAGATCGCCGAACGGATCGAACCGGGAGTGTCGGTGGCCTCCTGGGAGCCCGAGCCGGGACGGCTCACCCGCTTGCGCGGACGCACCTGGGTCTCCGAAACCAGCGGTCTGCACCAGTACCGGGTGACTGGAGACGGCTTCTGGCAGATCCACCGGCTGGCACCTGCCACCTTGACGGCAGCGGTGATGGACGGCGTCGGGCCCCGGGCGGGGGAGCGGGTGGCGGACCTTTACGCCGGTGCAGGGTTGTTCACCGCCCCGCTGGCCGACGCCGTCGGCGTCACCGGCAACGTGCTCTCCGTCGAAGGCTCGCCCGCGGCCAGCAAGGACGCTCGGAAAAACCTGCACGGCTTCGGCCAGGTCGAGATCGTCCAAGGCAAGGTGGAGCGGGTGCTGCGCTCGCAGGCGAAGGTATTGGACGCCGTCGTGCTTGATCCGCCCCGCGCCGGTGCGGGCAAGGCCGTGGTGCAGGCGGTGGCCGCCCGGAACCCCCGTGTGGTTGGCTACGTCTCCTGCGACCCGGCATCATTTGCCCGCGACCTTGGCTACTTTGGGCAGCTGGGGTGGCACCTGGACTCGCTGCGGGTTTTCGACCTGTACCCGCACACGCACCATATGGAATCCTTCGCCGTGCTGACGCCGGGGGGCAGCTAAGCGCTGCGGCGGCTGTACCCGGCCGTTGTCCACGCGGCCGGGACCGGGCGCACGGAGCCCCATCCCTTGTCACACCGGTGCCGGCGTTGCAGTCCGGGCCGATCCTGATTGTGAGCCAGGCCTCGGGCGGCGCTCCGGTTCCCGGGAACGGGCTAGCCGCTAGGATGGAAGCAGCGGTGCCGGGCGAAACATGGTGTCTCCGGGTTGTCGATTCTGCGGGTTTTGGCCTGCACCACGACCAGGGACGATCCCGCTTGCGGTCCCTTCACACTTAGGGACGCCTAACTAGCGGGTGGTTGCCGCCCGGACAAAGATAAAGTGTGGCGAGAGGAGTCCTGTTATGAGTAATGTGG
>NZ_JBNHHB010000282.1:0-5692 GCF_059091905.1 Arthrobacter sp. Dra40 | reverse complement strand
GGCCGTCGGGATACCGGAGCACCGGCTACGACGTCGGTTGGAAGTCCGTGGCGCAAAACCTCTCGGACATCAACGCGATGGGGGCCGTGCCCACGTCTTTGGTCATCAGCCTGACTCTGCCTGGGTCGACGCCGGTGGCGTGGGTTGAGGACCTGGCCGACGGGGTGGCCGAGGCGATCCGGAAACTTGGCGCGGACCGGTGCTCCGTCGTCGGCGGCGATCTGGGCCGGGGCGATGCGCTGGTGGTCACGGCGGCCGTCACCGGCGACCTGGAAGGCCGCCGCCCGGTGCTGCGCAGCGGTGCGCGTCCTGGCGACGTGGTGGCCGTGGCCGGGACGCTGGGGAAGGCGGCGGCCGGATTGTGCCTGCTCGACAGCCCGTACTTCACCGGCGAGGTCCGGGCTTCGCTGCAGGCACTGGCTCGCATCCAGTCCCGGCCTGAACCTCCGCTGCGGGCAGGCCCGGCCGCGGCAAAGGCAGGCGCCACCGCCATGATGGACGTTTCCGACGGCCTGCTCCGCGACGCTTCCCGGCTGGCCCGCGCCAGCTCCGCCTCCGTGGATCTGTCCGCGGCAGCGCTGCAGGACTTTGTTGAACCGCTACGCGAGGCAGCAAACCTGTTGGGAGCCGACCCGATGGAATGGGTGCTCGGCGGCGGAGAGGACCACGGCCTGCTGTGCACGTTCCCGCCAGCAGCTGCCTTACCCGAAGGCTTCGTGCCCCTCGGAGCGGTGCAAGAAAGCGGAACGGCCCCGGCAACTTTGGATGGCGCTGCCGTTCAGGCCAGAGGATGGGACCACTTTAATCAGTGAATCAGTACGCTCCGTCGCCGCCGATGACTGCGCGGGCAGTCCGCCAGAGAACCTGGAAATCGCCTGTCAGTGACCAATTCTCTACGTAAAAGAGGTCCAGTCGGACGCTTTCCTCCCATCCAAGATTGGAACGTCCACTGACCTGCCACAGCCCTGTCATGCCGGGCTTGGCGAGGAAGCGTCGGTGAACCTCGCTTTCGTACTGTTCAACCTCGCGGGGCAGAGGAGGGCGGGGGCCCACTAGTGACATGTGTCCGAGTAGTACGTTGATGAGCTGCGGCAGTTCATCAAGTGAATAGCGGCGGATGAATTTTCCAGGCTTTGTCACCCTGGGATCGTCCTTCATCTTAAAGAGCACCTGGTTGCCTTCGGCGCCCTGTCGTTCGGCGAGCTGAGCCAGTCGCTCTTCGGCATCGACGTGCATAGAGCGAAATTTCAGCATCTTGAATGTCTTGCCCCGGAGACCGACACGTTCCTGTACAAAGAACGCTGGGCCCGGTGACGCGACCTTGATGAGCACGCCTAGGACAATAAACACAGGAGAAAGGAAGAGGAGGAGAAAGGCAGAGCCAAGCAGGTCAAACGTTCGCTTGGCAGCTTTCTGACCCGCTTCATACGAGGGAGCTTCCACACCAATGAGTGGGAGGCCCGCTACCGGGCGAGTGTGGATTCGCGGGCCGGCTATATCGACCATCGTGGGTGCAACAATGATGTCGACCTTTGTTGGTTCCAGTTCCCACGTAATGCGCTTGACCACTTTGGCCGGTAGATCATCGCTACCGGTGAGCGCAACAGCATCGATATCGAAAGCGGCCACCATACGGCTGACTTCCCGTACGGATCCCAGTTTCGGAATGCCGGTCACGTCATCCAGATGGTCGAACCTCGTGGGTACGCAGCACCCCACGACAATGAAGCCCGAGTGTGGGTTGGCAGACATCTCCGAGGCTACGTGTTCGATGGTTCCAGGTGAACCAACCAGGAGTACTCGGCTGCAGAACAATCCGCGCTGCCGCTTCATGGCCAACCATCGCCGCCACATCGCCCGGCTGAGAAACAACGTCAGCAGGCCTAGTGGGAGCGCCACAATGAGGTAACCGCGAGCGAGGTCGAACCGCAACAGAAGGGCGGCAATCGCTACGAGTCCGAATAGGCGCAGAGTACAGTCGAAGATGCGCTTGTACTCAGTGACCGCATCGCCAAATACCCGTTCGTCATGAGTTTCGTAAACGCTGAGCAACAGCAGCCACGTCACAATCAGAACTAGAGAGAACAGGGTGTAGTTGACAAGCGTGTAGCCAGCGCCGGGCCTGATGGTTAAATTAGGGCTTTGAACGCCGAACCATAGTAGTTGAGCGCCAAAGACCGACCAGATAATGCAGACACAGTCTGTCGCGAAGAGTCGGCGGGCATAAATAGACTTCCATTGTTGCCGCATAGTCCGCGTTGTGTTCGCTGCGCGCGCTTGGTGGGGGGTAGGGCGGACGAAGCTGGATGTAGAAGACATCGATTACCGGTCCGAGTCCACGAGCGCCGGAGCCGACACCGCTGTTGTGTTCACCGCGCGAGTGTTCCGAATGCTGCGGCGCATCAGCCACAGCCCGGCCAAAGCGACAATGGCTCCCAATACGAGCCACAAGGCAATCATGGTTAGTCGGATGCCCTCGCTAGTCAAGCCTGCCTGACGCAGCCATTCAATGATAATGCCCCCCTCATGGTCCAGGAGGGCACCAACCAGTGTGGAACCCAGTAGCGGGACCAGGATGCTGATGGAGATAGCGCCGATAACTACGGTACGGAACATCCGCTTCGTTTTGGCCGTCAAAATTTCCCCCGGAGGCTCTAGAAAATAGATTGGTCGATCACGTGCGAGGTGGCCGGCAACATCAATCCCAGAAATTCTATGTCCGGTTCGTACGGAACCAAAACGTATAACCGATGCGTCGTCAGCCAATGGCTGAGATGTTATGCATCGGAGCGTGCTCAAATTTGATGGTGCGAAGCAAGGATGCGACCACTAGCTGCCCGATGATCGCCCCCGCGGTATTGGCGATGATGTCAAAGACCGAAGTCACTCGATCGGGGAGGAAATGATGTTGGCTGAGCTCGATAGAAGCAGAGACAACAGACGCCAGGAGCGTGACAAAATACCATTTGCGAAGTGGGATGATCAGGGCAAGGAACAGGCCGAGCGGTATGAACAAGAGGATGTTCGCGCTGAACTCTATGGAGGAGTAGTTCACCCACTCGGGCACACCGTGGTCATGCAATCTCTCGATGGCCTTATCTAAAAGACCTCGGACCGGACGGTCGACTTGCGTGGGCCAGAGCGCAATGAGTGCTAGGCCAGTAACGTAAACCATGATGAAGAGAACCGCTGATCCCTTGCGTGTTTCGTACACTCATTCCGCCTGAATTTTATGAAAACGCCTGGGTTTCGTTGCTGCAGGCTCCGCCAGCCAAATCTACTAGACAAGCTACTAATCCACGTTTTTCCTCAGGGCCTCGGTGAGTTGCGCTGCCGCGTTGCAGACCACCTCGGCATGCAGTCGGCCGGGTTGCCGGGTGAGCCGCTCAATCGGGCCTGAAATGGAAACAGCGGCGATGACCCGTCCCGATGGTCCGCGCACCGGCGCCGAGACCGACGCCACACCCGGCTCGCGTTCGCCAAGGCTCTGGCCCCAACCGCGGCGGCGCACCCCGGCGAGGACCGTCGGGGTGAATCGGGCGCCATGCAGACCTTCGAGCAGCCGTTCGTGGTCTTCCCAGGCCAGCAGGACCTGCGCGGCAGAGCCAGCCTTCATGGAGAGCTGCGTGCCCACCGGAATGGTGTCCCGCAAACCAATCGGCCGCTCGGCCGAGGCGACGCAAACACGGGAATCGCCTTGTCGGCGGAAGACCTGTGCGCTTTCGCCGGTGGCGTCGCGAAGGTTCATCAGGACCGGACCCGCCGCCGCAATCAGGCGGTCTTCCCCTGCAGCGGCGGCAAGTTCCACCAGCCGGCTGCCCAACACAAACCGGCCCTGCATATCCCGGCTGACCAGCCGATGATGCACCAAGGCCAGGGCAAGCCGATGCGCGGTGGGCCGGGCCAAGCCAGTAGCGGCCACTAACTGTGCCAGCGAGGTGGGGCCGGCCTCGAGCGTATCGAGCACCATGGCCGCTTTGTCGATGACACCAACACCACTAGGATTGTCCATAGAATGATATTGTCATCTCACTATTTGAGATGCAAGTCGATTCGCTGGCGGGATTCGAGCCGGTGCTGGAAGAGTTGAATCACACACTTGAAGCAGGTCTCCCGTTGGGAGACACACCTGCGTTGGTATTGATGGAGGGATCTGGCCATGGCCGGTAACACTGCGGGCATGACGCTCGCCGAAAAGGTCTGGGAGGCGCACGTGGTGCGCCGCGGCGACGGAGAAGGCGCAGCCCGCCAGCCGGACCTCCTTTTCATCGACCTTCACTTGGTGCACGAAGTAACGTCCCCGCAGGCCTTCGAGGGGCTGCGGTTGGCGGGGCGGAAGCTGCGTCGGCCGGATCTGACCATTGCCACCGAGGACCACAACACTCCCACACTGGACATCCACAAGCCGATTGCCGACCTGACCAGCCGCACCCAGATCGAGACACTGCGCGCCAACTGCCGGGAATTCGGCGTCCGCCTGCACTCGCTCGGCGATGCCGAGCAGGGGATTGTGCACGTGGTAGGTCCCCAGCTTGGACTCACCCAGCCGGGCATGACAGTGGTATGCGGCGACTCCCATACCTCCACGCACGGAGCGTTCGGCGCGCTGGCCTTCGGCATCGGAACGTCCGAGGTCGAGCACGTCATGGCGACCCAGACGCTTTCACTGAAGCCGTTCAAGACGATGGCCGTCAACGTCGAGGGCACGCTGCGTCCCGGGGTCACCGCCAAGGACATCATCCTGGCCGTCATCGCCAAGATCGGCACCGGCGGCGGGCAGGGCTACGTGCTGGAATATCGTGGTTCCGCCATCCGCGCGCTGAGCATGGAAGCCCGGATGACTATCTGCAACATGTCCATCGAAGCGGGCGCCCGGGCCGGCATGGTGGCACCGGACCAGACCACCTTCGATTACCTCAAGGGCCGTCCGCACGCACCGGAAGGTGCCGACTGGGACGCCGCCGTCGACTACTGGCAGACGCTGCGCACCGACGACGACGCCGAATTTGACGCCGAAGTCTTCCTGGACGCCGACACCCTCGAGCCTTTCGTGACCTGGGGCACCAACCCAGGGCAAGGTGTTTCCCTGTCCGAGGCGGTGCCGTCGCCGGACGACTTTGCCGACGAGAACGCCAAGGCTGCGGCGGAACGTGCGCTGGCCTACATGGGGCTCGAAGCCGGCACTCCCATGAAGGACATCCCGGTGGACACCGTCTTTCTGGGCTCCTGCACCAACAGCCGGATTGAGGACCTGCGCATTGCCGCAGACATCATCCGCGGCCGGCAGAAGGCGCCGAACGTGCGCATGATGGTGGTTCCCGGCTCGGCGCGCGTCCGGCTCGAAGCCGAAGCCGAAGGGCTGGACCAGATCTTCAAAGAGTTCGGTGCGGAGTGGCGGTTCGCCGGTTGCTCCATGTGCCTGGGCATGAACCCGGACCAGTTGGCTCCGGGGGAGCGCTGCGCTTCCACCTCCAACCGCAACTTTGAAGGGCGGCAGGGCAAGGGCGGCCGGACGCACCTGGTGTCGCCGGTCGTTGCTGCCGCCACTGCGGTGCGCGGCACCCTGAGCTCGCCCTCGGATCTGGACCCAGTCAACAACGACGCCGCCACGCGGTCTGCTGCCTAAGGAGCCTGAAGCACCATGGAGAAGTTCACCACCCATACCGGCATCGGCGTTCCCCTGCGGCAGTCC
>NZ_JBNHHB010000281.1:0-5694 GCF_059091905.1 Arthrobacter sp. Dra40 | reverse complement strand
ATGTCGTTGATAGCGACCTGCGGGGTACCGGGCTTCTCGGTGGAGGTGATGGTCATGTAGTAGGGGCTCCGATGTGGATAGATTTCTGAGTTCCGTTGCTGCCCTGCGCCCCGGCGCGCAGCAGCACTCAACCGCTGCTGCACAAGGGATGCATTGCCGTTACGGAAACGGACTGATGTATTTGGTGAAGCTCATGGAGCCTGCCCTTCAGGCGAAGGGGCTCTCCATACGCATTACGCGCCCGATAAGTCTAGCTGGTTACGCCAATTCGGGCAAAGCGGACGCGCCGCCACAACGCGCGGGCCGGCCTGCTCCAGCCGGCTCAGAAATGCGTGATGCAATATGGTGCCGTCTCAGTAGCGAACAGGCGGTCCATTCTGGACACTGCTTCCGCGTCCGCACCGGAGAAGTGCCCACCGGCTGCCAAGGTCCGGGCCCGTACACCGCCCAGATAAAGCGAACCCAGCGAATCCACGGGCACGACGGCGTCGACCTCTGCGTCCGCCGGCAGCGCTTCGACCGTTCCCTGACCGCCACTGACGGTCAGGCGGTAAGCGCCGCCGCAGATGTTCAGCGGATCGGTCACTGCGAAGGAGCAGGAGCCGTCGTGCAGGTACGGCCGGGCTTGGAGGGTCGCAACAGGGTCCAAAACCCGCAGCCACAACACGTCTTCGACCGACTTCACCTCATAACCGCGCCCGTCCGCCAGCCCCCACGCCAGCGGGTCCTCCACCGGCCCGAGCGGGAATTCAATCCGTTCCACCAGGTCGAGCGACCCTAGGTAGCGCCACAGCTCCAGATACGCAGCTTCTCCGCCGGCAACCAGGTCAAGCACCTTGACGGCGTAGGGTTTGGTGTCCCAGCCGGCAAAACGGTAACTGACATACCCATCGGGGCGACCATCGCCGTCGTAATGGACCGCCGTGCGCAGCGACTTGTCTTCGGACGTGTTGTCCGGGCTCCAACGGCCCGAGACACGAAGGGCGTAGCTGGCTTGCCGGCCGACCGAGCCCGGCGTGCGGGCGTGGAAGCGGTTGAAGAGTTCCGGCGCCAGCTCCTGAAGGGAAGCCGGGTCGGCCAGTTCCATGGTTCCGGTGGCCGGAGCGCGCAGACCGAACCGCTCCCGTACATCAATTTCCACCTCGCGGGTGAAAGTTGCAGCGCCGAATCCGAACCGGCCATAAATGGTCGCCTCGGAGGCAGTCAGCGCCGCCATTCCCAGTCCGCGGGCAGCAGCCTGCTTCAGGTCGTCGGTCATCATTCGCCGCAGCAGCCCGCGGCGCCGATGGGTGGCCCGGACGGTCACCGCGGTGATCAAGTGCGTGTCCAGCAGGCCCCCGCCGCCAACATTCAGGCTGTTAACCATGGTGGCGTAGGTAGCGACGGGCACCTCCGGATCCCACACGCCCGGGCGCACCGTGTCGTCATAGGCACCCCAGAGGACGCGCTGGTCGGCGTCGTAGGTCGTGGCGTACCGGGCGATATCGGCCGGATCGGGTTTACTGTCGTGGAACCCGAACCTGACCGCTTCAAACCAGCCAAGTGTCCGGGCATCCGGTTTTTCCCCGTCCAGCTTGGCGGCAAACTGGTCGATGCGGATGTCGTGGCGCGTGTCCTGTGCGTGGGTGGTCACGGTTTTTGAGCCTAGCGGCACCTCCCCCGCTACGCCAGAGGAGCCAACGCAGGCGTGCTCGACCACCGCGCCCAGCGGAGACCGCTCCGCCGCCGCATGAGCCAAGCTGAAGAAGCTAGTGCCCGGCTTCCTGCCAGTTGGCGCCGACGCCCACCGACACGTCCAACGGAACCGTCAGCTCCGCGGCCCCGCCCATCTGCGCGCGTACCAACTTCTCCACCTGTTCCCGCTCCCCCGGCGCTACTTCGAGCACCAGTTCGTCATGGACCTGCAGCAGCATCCGGGACTTCAGCCCTTGGCCGCGCAGCTCCTCGGAGACGCCGAGCATGGCCTTCTTGATGATGTCTGCGGCCGAACCTTGGATTGGCGCGTTGAGGGCAGCGCGTTCCGACATCTCGCGCAGTTGCCGGTTATCGCTGGCCAGGTCCGGCAGGTACCGGCGGCGGCCTTCGATCGTGGAAGTGAATCCATCGACCCTGGCTTTGTCCACCACTCCGCGCAGGTAGTCGCGCACGGCGCCGAACCGGGAGAAGTAGTCCTTCATCAGCGTCCGGGCCTCGTCGACGGAGATGTTCAACTGCTTGGACAACCCGAAGGAGCTCAGCCCGTAGACCAATCCGTAGGACATGGCTTTGACCTTGGCGCGCATCTCGCTGGTCACGTCCTCGGGTGCGACCCCGAAGATGTGCGCCCCGACAAACCGGTGCAGGTCCTCGCCGGACCGGAAAGCCTGGATCAAGCCTTCGTCTCCGGACAGGTGTGCCATGATCCGCATCTCAATCTGCGAGTAATCGGCCGTCAGCAGCATCTCGTAGCCCTCGCCGACAACGAACGCTTCGCGGATGCGCCGGCCTGCCTCGGACCGAACCGGGATGTTCTGCAGGTTCGGGTTGATTGAGGAAAGCCTGCCGGTGGCAGCCACTGTCTGGGCGTACGTCGTGTGGATCCGTCCATCATCGGCCACGGTCTTGCGCAGGCCTTCAACCGTCTGCCGCAGCTTCGAAGCATCTCGGTAAGCGAGCAGTTGAACCAGGAATTCGTTGCCGGTCTTGGCAAACAGATCGTTGAGCGCATCGGCGTCGGTCGAATAACCGGTCTTGATCTTCTTGGTCTTGGGCAGCCCTAGTTCCTCGAACAGCACCGTCTGCAGCTGCTTGGGGGAGCCCAAATTGATTTCCTTGCCGATGATGCCGAAGGCGGAGGAGCTCGCGGCGTCGATGGTCACGGTGAAGTCGTCCACCAGCCGGTCGAGCGCCCCCGCGTCCACGGCAATGCCGTCCAGCTCCATCCGGGCCAGCACCAGAGACAGGGGCAGGTCGAGCCCACCCAGCAGCTGGTTGGCGCCCCGCTCCACCAGCTGTCCGGCGAAATGCTCGCTTAGCTGCAATGCCGCGAACGCCTGCACAACGGCCGGTCCGGCCTTGTCATCCTCGGACAGGCCGAGGTCCAACTGCCCGTTGACGGCGGACTCGGGAGCCGCCACGGACATCTTCAAGTGGTACTGGGCCAGGTCCGCCAGTTCGTAACTGCGCCGGTCAGGCTGGATGAGGTACGCCGAAATGGCGGTGTCGTCGACCACGCCCAGCAGCTCGAACCCGCGCCTCGAGAGCGCCTTGTAGGCGTACTTGAAGTCATGGACGATCTTTGGCGCGTCGAGGTCGGACATCCAATTGGCCAGCAAACGCTCGGCGTCGGCGTCCAGCGAAGTCAGCGGCACATAGGCGGCCCGTGCATGGGCCACCAGAGCCAGCCCGACGGCGTCGTCCCCACCCTCGGCAGCTTCGGCCACCAACTGCAGCGCAACGTTGAGCTGGTTGGTTTGCTCAAGCCATTCCTTCAAAGCCGCAGCGTCGGTGACCACCTCGTGGGACGGGGCGTTGACCTCCGTCTCGCGGACAGCGTCCTCTTCCCCGAAAAGATCGAAAAGGCGCTTGCGCAGCGTATTGAACTGCAAGGCATCGAAGAGTTCCTCGATAGCGGCGCGGTCCGGGTGCTGCAGCACCATGTTCTCCAGCTTCACCGGAAGGTCCAGATCCCGCAGCAAGTGATTCAGCCGGCGGTTGCGCCGGACGGTGTCGACATTGGCCCGGAGGGCTTCACCGACCTTGCCGCCGATGGAGTCGAGGTTCTCCAGAATGCCGTCCACGCCACCGTAAAGGTTGATCCACTTCGCGGCGGTCTTCGGGCCGACTCCTGGCACGCCGGGAAGGTTGTCCGCGGTTTCGCCGACGAGCGCTGCCAGATCGGAATACCGCTCCGGCCGGACGAAGTACTTCGCTTCCACCGCGTCGCCGTCCATCGGCGGGATGTCGCTGATGCCCTTCTTCGGGTACAGCACGGTGACCTTTTCGGTGATGAGCTGGAACGCGTCCCGGTCGCCGGAGACCACCAGGACATCCCACCCGGCTTCTTCGGCGCGGGAACTGAGGGTGGCGATGACGTCGTCGGCCTCATAGCCGTCCAGGGTGACGGTGGGGATTTGCATCGCCTCCATCACCTTGACGATCAAGTCCACCTGGCCGTGGAATTCCTCCGGCGTCTTGTTCCGGCCGCCCTTGTACTCGGAATACTCTTCGGTCCGGAAGGTGGGGGTGTCCAGGTCGAACGCAACGGCGACGTGGGTGGGTTCGCGCTGTTCGATCATCTTGATGAGCATCGAGGTGAAACCGTAGACCGCGTTCGTGTGCTGCCCGGTGTCCGTCGAAAAGTTCTCCACCGGCAGGGCGTAAAAGGCGCGGAACGCCATCGAATGTCCATCGATCAGCAGCAGTCGTTTGGGTCCGGAAGTTTCGCTCTCCGGGCCGGTCGCGGGGACTTCCGCTGCCTCCACTGTCGCGGTCACTGCTTCCGGTTTGTTAGTTTCACTCACACCTGCCAGCCTAGTTCCCATGAGCGACAAATTCACACCCGGCGGAAGTGCCGCTGGGCACTCACCGGCCTCCGCCGCGGCTACGATCGCCGAACTGGTGGACGCGGGTGTTCCGGAACACCTGCACCGTTGGCTGGTGCACACCGGAGTGGGTTCGCTGGTGGTCAAGATGGGCATTGTCTTCAACGAGATGACTCCTGAACGCATGGTCGCCACGATGCCGGTGGAGGGCAACACCCAGGTTGCGGGCATCCTGCACGGCGGCGCCCACGTTGTCCTCGCCGAAACGCTGGGTTCTTTCGGCGCGGCCCTGCATGCCGGCCCCGGCCGGCATGCCGTCGGCATCGAAGTTGGTGCCAGCCACCACCGTTCGGCCTCATCCGGACTGGTCACCGGCACCGCGACGGCGATCCAGCTAGGGCGATCCCTGACCGTGCACGAAGTCGTGATGACCGATGACGAGGGACGGCGTCTGTCCACGGCGCGGATTACCAACCTGATCCGCGACAACCGTTAAGCAGCCCTCACGCAACGGCGTCCGCGTCACGCCTTGGCTCGTTGCTCATCGCCGGAACCGCGCATTGGCGCAACGACTCATCGGCGCAACGGCGCATCCGCGTGTCCGCGTATCGGGTCGGTTTAGCGCCAAGGGGCACGGACCTGACGTGTCCCCCTCCGTCGTCGGCTGACCGATTCAGGCTCCAGAAGCCCTGAGCTTGTTCCTAGGGATCCGCACGACCGCCCATCCGCTAGCGGTGCACGCGCCGCGACGGCTAGTCTCGCTCGCGTCCTCGCAGCTGGTCGCCTTTGCGACGGCCAGCGCGCCCTGTATCAGTCCGGCGCTCGACCGCGCGCCAGCCCGGCTATTCCAGGCTGCCGTGGGAGCTGTGGCCGATGCCCCCATATCGGTTTGCGCGACGTCTGGCCCACCGGAGTCCATCGTCGGGGTACCTGGTAAGGGCGGTGGGGTTGAGGGGTAGACGTGTCCGGTGGGAGTCGTAATCTCCACCCGGTGGCCTGGCCCGTCGAGGGTGCGGCTGGACCAGCCTTCGGCTTCCTTGGACTGGTTGCAGTTCTCGCACAGTCCCTCGCCGCTGGCGAGCGTGGTCCGGCCGCCCGCGGACCAGGCAACGACGTGGTCGATATGCCGGATCGGGGCGTCGCACCACGGCCTGCGGCAGTACGCGTCGCG